>JBFMCJ010000017.1 GCA_040754675.1 Bacillota bacterium | reverse complement strand
TCATCGAGTGGGACGCCCAGACGGGGCGCTATCAGCTGGGGCTGGGTCTTTTCGAGCTGGGAAGCCTCGTGGTGGCGACGGCGGAGCTACGAAAGGTTGCAAGGCCCGTTCTCGAGTCAATTCACTCGGCGTGCGGCGAAACGGTGCACCTGGCCATCCTTGACGAGGGCGACGTCGTCTATATCGACAAGATTGAAAGCCGCAACAAGCTCCGTATGTACTCGGAGGTCGGCCGGCGGGCCCCGGCTCACTGCACCGGCCTCGGCAAGGTGCTGCTGGCCCACCTGCCGGACGGTGAGCTGCAGCGAGTCATCGACCGCAAGGGACTGCGGGCGTACACCTCCCGCACCATCACTTCGGCTCACGCGCTCCGGGAACACCTCGCCCGGGTGCGCCTCCAGGGATACGCGGTGGATGCAGGCGAGCACGAGGAACTGGTACGATGCGCCGCTGCCCCGGTCTTTGACCACATGGGAAAGGCCCTGGCGGCCGTGAGCGTAGCCGCCGTGGCGGTGGAGGTGGGCAGCGCCCGGTTTGAGGAACTGATCAGCCTGGTGCGGGACGGCGCGCACCGGATCTCTGCGGCGCTGGGCTATCAGGCTGGCACGGCACCCCCTGTCGCGGCCCAGAACTCGCATCAGCCCCGGGCACCTTGGCAGGTTTACCGCGTCGGAAGGAGGCACCGGCTGTGAGGGTCGCAACCTTCGAACATTCCGGTAGGGTCGGCTGGGGTGTGGTTGAAGGCGACACCGTGCTGGATGTGGCCTACTGGCTGGCCGCCCGGGGAGACCCGGGGGCCGGAAGCGTACGCTCGTTTCTTCAACACGGGGGTACGGCGCAGCGCCTCAATGACCTCGTCCTGGCAGGCAAGGAAGCCATCCACCGCCTACGTCTTGCGGAGGTGCGGTTGCTGGCGCCCATACCCGACCCGCCAAAGATCCTCTGCGTCGGTCTCAACTTCGAGGACTACCGGAAACTCCTGGGACTGGAATACCTAGCGGTCCCTCAGGTCTTCCTCAAGTCTCCCTCGGCCGTGGTCGGGCCCGATCACCCCATCGAGATCCCTTTGGGCTACGGCGAGGTTTATCACGAGTTCGAGGTTGCTGCGGTCATAGGCAAGACCAGCCGCACCCTCTCCCCCGAGACAGCCTGGGACGCCGTTTTTGGCTACACCATCTTCGATGACATCGTGCTCCACGACCTGGAACTGCTCACCCGCGAGTACCAGCAGTGGGCGAAGAACTGCGACACCTTTGCGCCCATGGGGCCCTGGATCGTCACGCGCGACGAGATCGACATCACCAATGTCACGATGGTACGCCGGCGCAACGGGCAGGAACAGGCGCGTTCCACCACCGCGGCCATGCACCGGCCCTTCAACGTGCTGCTCGCGTTCGTCAGCACGTTCATGACGCTGCACCCGGGAGACATCGTAACGTCGGCGTCTCCTCCAGCGGGCCCCATCGCCCCGGGCGACGTCATCGAGGCCGAAGTGGAGGGCATTGGGGTGCTACGCAATCCCGTCGTCGGCAGGCCCGTGGACGCTTCCTACGCCCGGTTGCTGTGGGGCAGGTCCGGATGAGCATGCCCGGCCGACGCCTTACCGGTCGCCGGGGCCAGACGGGGACGAAAGCGTATGTCTCTGGAACTTGTCACCATCGGCGAAACCATGCTGCGGCTCACGGCCCCACCGGGCTTTGGCCTGGAAAATGCTCCCCACTTCCTGGTGCACACCGCGGGAGCCGAGTCCAACGTCGCCGTCATGTTGAGCCGCTTCGGCCACCGCACCGGCTGGGTGTCCAAACTCGTCAACGACGCGCTGGGGCGGCGCATCGCCCACGACATCCGCGCTCACGGGGTGGACACGTCGCGGGTCGTCTGGGTGCCGGCGGGTAAGACTGGATCCTATTACCTCGAACTTCCCCTCAAGCCTCGAACCGGTAGGGTCATCTACGACCGGTCCGGCTCCGCAGCTTCGCAGCTGGGTGTGGAGGACGTGGACTGGGAATACGTGGAAAGCGCCCGGGCCATCCACCTGACCGGGATAACCCCCGCGCTGAGTCCCAATTGCCAGGCGGTGGTGGCAGAAGCCCTCGCGCGGGCCCGGCGCCGGGGAGCGCTCATCTCGTTCGACGTCAACTACAGGAGCCGGCTGTGGCCTTCGGAGCGGGCCGCCCACACCATCTCGGAGCTTCTGGCGGCAGGCCTGTCGGTGCTCTTCTGCACGGCCGATGACGCCTCTACCCTTTTCGGTGTCGCCGGGCCGGCAGCGCAGGCCGCCTCTCGCCTGAAGCACCTGTTCCCCTGCGACGTGGCGGTGGTGACCAGCGGCGACCGGTGTGCGGCGGTGACGTCGGAGAAGTCCTTCGAGGCCGAGGGGTACCCCATCGAGGCCCTGGACCGCGTGGGTTCCGGCGACGCGTTTGCAGCGGGCTTTCTGCACGGCTACCTACAAGGTGACGTAGGCGCCGGGCTGCAGTACGGAATGGCGCTGGCGGCGCTAAAGCACACGTTTTTCGGCGACGTCCCGTGGATCGGCCCGGTTGAGGCCCAGGCGCTGATAAGCGGGGACCGCTCTGCCTGGCGCTAGTTCCGTCAGGCCGGTGCAGGAAGGACGTGGCTCCACCGGAGCCGGAAGGCGCCGGGAGGATCTGGCGAAAGGAGGCCTTTACTTTGCGGCTCAAGGATCGGGTTGCGATCGTCACGGGGGCAGCCATGGGTATCGGAAAGGGAATCGCGACGGTCCTCTCCCGTGAGGGTGCCCGCGTCGTCGTCGCGGACATCGATGAAAGCGAGGGGCGCAAGACGGCGGAGGCCATCGAGAAGGCAGGCGGCCAGGCCATGTTCGTCGCCTGCGACGTGAGCCAGGAAACCCAGGTCAGGCGGTTGATCGAGCTCACCGTCGAGCGTTTCGGCTGCATCGACATACTGGTCAACAACGCCGGGATCGGCGTCTACACTCCCGTCCACGAGACGACGCTGGAGGCCTGGAATCGCTGCCTTGCCGTCAACCTTACCGGGGTGTTCCTCTGCTCAAAGTACGCGCTCCCCTACCTGCGGACAAGCAGGCACGGGGCCATCGTCAACATCGCCTCGGTGCACGCCTACCAGAACGTCGGCGGCACCGCTCCTTACGCGGCAAGCAAAGGGGGCGTGGTCGCACTGACGAGGGTGATGGCCATCGATTACGCGGCCGACAATGTCCGGGTTAACGCCGTGTGTCCCGGATGGATCGATACTCCTCTCATCCAGCGGATCTTCAGGGAATCAGGCGACTACGAAGAGATGCGCAAACGGGTGAGCGAACGCCAGCTGCTCCGGCGCCTCGGCACCCCGGAGGATGTCGGCCACGCGGTCGCCTATCTGGCTAGCGACGAAGCCTCGTTCGTGACCGGCACCTCTCTGTTCGTGGACTCGGGCCTCACGGCCCAGCTTGAGCAGTGGTGAGTACCGGAGGTGGAAAGTACATGGCCGGCACCGGGACACCCGCGGTCAAAAGTGGCTCTGTCGAGAGGCTCGAGCAGGCTCGGGCCGCGATGCGCAGTGAGGGTCTGAAAGCGCTTGTGTGTAGGTTACCTGAGAACATCGTCATGCTTTCGGGTTACTGGCCGGTCATCGGGCGCTCGGCGGTTATCCTGCCCGACGACGGCGAGCCGGTGCTGCTGGCCCCGGACATGGAACGCCAGGCGCTGGAGCGCGCCTTCGTGAAGGATATCCGCACCTTCAGGGTCTGGAAGCTACAGGATCCCGCCCCCGAGGCTTCTCTCGCACGCCTCATCGCGGACTTCGCCGCAAGTCACGGCCTGGCGGGAAAGCGCGTCGGTAGCGAGATGGCTTTCGAGGACATCGCTCCGACGCAGAAGGTTCTGGAGCCGTGGGGGGTTGCGGCGCCAGCCCACCGCATGCTGCAGGATGCCGGGCTGCAGGTCGTCGACGCCACCGAATTGCTCATGCGGCTTCGCGCCCGGAAGACGGCCGATGAACTCGAACGCATACGGGTGGCCAACGAGATCGCGCAGTTCGGAGTCGGTGCCTTCGTGCGCGAAGCGCGCCCGGGCATCGCGGAGCACGAACTCGCCGCGGCCGTGGAGCACGCGGTCATGCTCCACGGAACAGGGTACAGGGGCGCGATTCACGCCCGTGCCCAGGCCCTCATCTTCTCTGGTACGGCCCGCCTGCACGAGGTGGGCTGGGGCTACGCCCCCAACACCACGCGCCGCATCCAACCCGGCGAGCTGGTGATGCTGGAGCTGTGCGTCGTGGCGGACGGCTATTACTGCGACATCACGCGCATGGCCGTGGCGGGGCAGCCCTCAGCGCGCCAGCAGGAGCTCCTCTCCGTCGTCCGAGAGGCGCAGAAGGCGGCCCTTTCCGCCATCCGGCCCGGCGCGACGGGAGACCAGGTCGACCGCGCGGCACGGGACGCGTTGAAGCGCCACGGGCTGGAAGACGCGTTCGTCCACATCACCGGGCATGGGCTTGGCTTGCGCTATCATGAACGGTATCCCCAGCTCTGCCCGGGCTCGAACGACGTGCTGGAGCCTGGCATGGTGACCAGCGTAGAACCCGGGATCTACGCGCCCGATTTCGGAGGGATCCGCCTGGAGGATAACGTCGTCGTTACCCAGCAGGGCTGCCAGGTGCTCTCCGGTACGAATTGAAGGAACATCCGGGAGAGAAGCTCCATGGCCGGGGGCGCCTGCCGGGCGGGCGCCCCCTCTTTACCACCAGGGGCGTTCGTCGAGCCTATGGGCCATGGCGCCGCGCGGGCGTCAGGGCGAGCGTGGGGGCCTCGCCGTTCACGCTCAGCCCTTGCCCGGACTTGAGCAGCTCCAGGGCGCGGGATCCCGCGTAGATCGCGTAGCGATAGCCCTGCTCCGTCAGGAAGAGCTGCCGCTTGGCGGCAAAGCGCTGTTCGCTCGAGTCGGCGGTGACCAGGGAGTAAAAGCGCGCCACGTTGTCCCCGGCCTTTGGCCGCAGGATGCGCCCGAGCCGCTGCGCTTCCTCCTGCCGCGAGCCGAACGTGCCGGACACCTGGATGGCCACGCTGGCGTCCGGCAGGTCCACCGCGAAGTTGGCGACTTTCGAGACCACCAGGCACTTCACCCGGCCCTGCTTGAAGGCGGTGTAAAGCTCGTCCCGTTCGGCGTTGCTGGTGCGGCCCGTGATGATGGGAGCGTCCAGCATGCGGGCGATCTCTTCTAGCTGAGACAGATACTGGCCGACCACCAGCACCTGGTCGTTCCTGTGGTAGTCGCAAAGCGCCCGCACCAGCGGAAGCTTGGCGGGGTTCTCCGACGCAATGCGGAACTTCTCGCGGTCCTCTGCCACCGCGTAGTCCATGCGCACGGAGCCGTCCAGCGGAACGCGCAGCTCGTAGCACTCCGCCGTCGCGATCCACCGCTCCTTTTCCAGGTCCCGCCAGGGCACGTCGTAGCGCTTCGGCCCGATCAGGCTGAACACGTCCGCCTCCCGCCCGTCCTCCCGGATGAGGGTGGCGGTCAGGCCGAGCCGGCGCCGGGCCTGGATTTCGGCCGTGATCCGGAAGACGTCGGCCGGCAGCAGGTGCACCTCGTCGTAGATGATCAGGCCCCAGTCCCTGCTGTTGAAAAGCGCGAAGTGCGGGTACTCCTCGTCCTGCGGGCCCCGGTGGGTCAGGATCTGGTAGGTGGCGATGGTGACCGGTTTGATCGCCTTGGCTTCCCCGGTGTACTCCCCCACTTCCTCTTCGGTAAGCGTGGTCTTGTCCAGGATTTCGGCAATCCACTGCCGCACGGCCGTCACGTTGGTGGACAGGATCAGGGTCTGGGTGGCTGCCTTCTCCATGACCCCCAGCCCCACGACGGTCTTGCCGGCTCCACAGGGGAGCACCACGACACCGCTTCCGCCCCGTTCCGAACCGCCGGCCCAGAACGTCTCGACGGCTTCCTTCTGGTAATCGCGCAGCGCAAACGGCCGTCCCGAACGGGCCCTGGCCCGCAGCCGCACCTTTAGCGGTGCTCCCTCGACGTACCCGGCCAGGTCCTCGACGGGGTAGCCGATGTGCACGAGTGCCTGCTTGACGTGGCCGCGGAAGCGCGCGTCCACCGCGAGGCGATGCGCGTTGAGCCGCTCGATGAGGTACGGCTGAAGGCGAGGGTGGTGCGCGATCTCCTCGATGATGGCTGCATCGTCGCTCTCGAGCACCAGGTGCGCCCGAGCTCCTCGCCGGGCGGCCT
This sequence comes from Bacillota bacterium, assembly GCA_040754675.1. Taxonomy (NCBI): domain Bacteria; kingdom Bacillati; phylum Bacillota; species Bacillota bacterium. Next base: position 14,313 of record JBFMCJ010000017.1, on the reverse strand, counting down.
TGGGCCCCGGCAGGAGCTTCACCAGGCCGTAGCGGCCCATGTAGTCTTCGATGCTCTGCAAAACAGCCAGCGGTACGTCGAACTTGCTGAAGCGTTCAAGCAGTTCGAGCACCTCGGCCGCCGACATGCCCGACGCCGCCGCGTTCCACAGCGACAGCGGCGTGATCCGGTACGTGTGGATGTGCTCGGGGCTCTTCTCGAGCTCCGCAAAGCGCGCAAGCGCGTTGCGCGCCTGCTCGTATCGAGGGTTTTCAACTTCGAGCAGAATTTCGTGATTACTTTGAACGATGACCGGGTTTGCCGGGTTATAACCCAAGTTCGTCACTCCTCGATACCGAAGCCGACCCGCTCCACCCTGCTGCCCCGCCCCGGCGCGAGAGCGCCGGCGCGACCAGCTCGGGCTCATTGCCGGGCGGGACGTAGCTCAGGTCCCTGCGGCCACGAGCCAGCGACGGCGGCGGGCGCCGTTCAATGAGCTGCCCGGACTCTTTCGCCGCCAGCCGCGCTGCGTTCTCCAGCGCCTGGGCCACCTCGGAGGCTCTCTGCGCGGGGTAGGCCACCCTGGTGCCCCGCACCCATGGCCGAACCGGATACCCGCTGGCCTCGGCAGCCGAAAGCAACGCTCCCACGTGCCGCCGCTCTATCCAGAGAACCTCCGGGGAGATGCGCTCGATGGGAATGGCGCGGCTCTTCGCACTTTCAAGGATGGCCGCCGCCACGGGGCTCTCGTCGGCGCGCACCAGGATCCCGTCCATCAGTTGCACCCGGCCCAGGGGCTTGAGGGCCTCGGCCAGCGTGAAGTGGACGTTTTGAGGAAGCTCGTGACGGGAGGATTCCTCAAGCAGCCGGATCACTTCGGCCGGAGTCCACCGCCCCGAACGCACGCACGCCGCCGCGCGTTCGACGTCGAGCTTGAGTTGCACCATCCGATCCGGGCGGGTCACCTGGGAGAGTTCGATGAGGCGGGAGAGCCGGTCGGGCCGCATGTGGCGGGGCGCCAGGATCTCGAAGTTCGGCTGGATGAACGCGGAGGGCTCGTCGGCCGGGAGCACCCGGGAAAGCTTTTCGTCGAGTCGTGGCCCATGGCTCTGTCCGTCGGCCGCATCGCCTCCCGACCAGAAAAGCTGCACCTGGTTACTGCGGGCCTCCGGCCCATCGTTGCCCCACGGGGCCCTTGCGGAGGTGAGGCCGTTGGCGTGTTCGGCGGCCGCCGGGCTCGGGCGCGCCTCTTCCTCGGCGTCGTCCTCGAGCCGTGCCGCGGAGAGCAGGGCGCCCGGGCTGCTCAGCGCCTGCCAGAAAACCTGGCCGATGGACGTGAGGCCGAAGGCTACGTCCGCCAGCGGCGGCAGCCCCTTGCGCTGGCTGGGCGCCGGCTTGATGGAGACGTTACCGGCCTGGTCGGACTCGGGCGGCGCTTCGCTCCACCGCGCCTTCCACATGAAGACGGCGCCCAGCCACGACAGCTTCTGCAGCGTCTTGATGAGGGAAACGAGCCGGTAGGCCGGGAAGGGCTCGTCTTCGAAGTGGCTGACGGCCTCGGCAAACCCCTTGACCCAGACGCCCCGCCCGGGAGCTGCCATCCATCGGGCCGCGTCCAGAGCGATGAGCCCATCCACCTCCGAGCCGCCCACCAGGGTGGCGAAGGCGGCCATCACCCTGGCCAGCCGGCGCCCTGGGGACGCCTGCAGCCACGCCGCTGCGACCGGCCCTTCCTGCAGAAACTCCGGCTCACCCTGCGAAGCCTGAACCAACCCCGCCCGCCTGGCGAGTTCGAGGAGGAACCCCATCCGGGGAGGGTGCGAGGTGGTCGGCCCGGTGTCCTGCGGCAGCGGCTCCCGGGTCGACAGGTACTCCATCAGGCGCGCCTGGGCCTTGCGGGGCAGGTGCCCGCCCGGCCCGAGCGACGCCTCTTCGGAGCGGACGAAGGCGATGAGGGCAGCGAGGTCGTACAGAAGGGCGCTCGCCGCCTCTACACCCGCCAGGTCGAAGCGCTCCTGAGAGAACGAGCTTTCCACCACGAAGGTGATGGGGGGGCGGCGCGCCCGCAGTTCTCGCGCCCCGACGGACCAGAGGGCCTCCCGGCTTTCGTCGGGCAACAGGTACAAATCGTAGCGGCGCTCGCGCACGAGCACCAAAAGCCCGGCCCGGCGCGCCTCCCAGAGTGCCGCCAGCGCCTTCTGGCGGTTGCCGGCGAAGGTGGTGACGCGGTTGAGCGCCTGGTCTGCCCCGATTCCCGCGAGTTCCGGCGCGGGCAGGCTCGCCCGAGAAAAGAGCAGCGTCAGCAGCGCCATTCGAGCCTGTGGGCTGAGCTTCCGGTATGCTTCCCCATCCAGGGGGGATGGCGGTGTACTCCCGGTCAGCTGCCTGTACTCCATTCGGATCCTCCCACATTTACATATCATTTGTTCGTGGCCTCTGTCATGTATCAGGGAACCGGCCGCCGCGTTCGCACCGTGTGGAGGCTCGGCTGCCTGCTTGCACACATCCCAGGATCCTCAGCCACCCATTGAGAATACCACACCACACCCGGCAAACGACAAGGGGGAGACAAGACCTGTGACGAAGGCCGAACGCGTTCAGCGGGCTCTGTCCGGGGGGACGCCCGATCGGATCCCGTTTTCCATATGGTGCCATTTCGGAACGCAGCATCTGCCCGGTTCTAGGACGGCTTCCATTCACGTCGATTTCTTCCAGGCCTACGACCTGGACTGGCTCAAAGTGATGAGCGACTATCGCTACCCGATGCCGCCGGGCCTTTCGGAGGTGGGTTCTGCAGACGATCTGCGCCGCTTCACCCGTTTCGGAATGGACAGCCTTCCCTTTGCCGAGCAGTTGCGGTGCCTGCGAGAGATCCGCGCCCGGATCGGAGAGCAAGCGCCCTTCATCGAGACGGTGTTTAGCCCGTTCGGCGTGGCCCGCCGCACGCTGCGTAGCCGAATGCGGCACATTTGGGAGGCTAGCCCGGCATTATTCAAAAACTTTCTGGAATCCGTCACCGAAACGCTGCAGGAGTACCTCCGGGCCGTCGCCGATACGGGCGCCTCGGGCATATTCTACTCGACGAACGGCGCAGGAGAAGACGAACTGGACTCCCGGACGTTTGAGGAGTGGGTCGTCCCCCACGACCTGGCGGTGCTGCAGGCCGCCGCCGAACTCGCAAAGGCCGGCCGCTTCTACTTCAACGTCGTCCACGTGCACGGCGAGCGGCTTCGCTGGGAACCGGTCTTCAAAGGCTACCCGGCGCACGCCTTCAACTGGTCGGTGCACCATTCGCCGCCCACGCTGGCCCAGGCCCGCCGGGCCACCACGCGGGCGCTCATCGCCGGCGTCGACGAGGTGGGCCTCACCGGTAGGACGCCATCCGAGGTGGCTGCGCAGGTACGGCAGGCCATCCGGGAGGCCGGCCCGCAGGGGCTACTCGTCGGGCCGGGGTGCGCCGTGCCGACCGAAACGCCCTCCGACCTCATCGTCGCGGCCCGCGAGGCGTGCAGGCTTTGAGCGCCGCTCACAGCCCCCAGGGCATGCCATTTCGCAGGAGGTACAGATCCTGGATGGTTGCCAGGTCCAGTTGAAAGGTCTCCTGGCTTTGGGCCGAAACAAGCTTGCGCAGCGTCTGAACAGGGGCCTCCAGCGCCCAGAGGGCCTGGCGGTCGTCCATCTGCACAAAGATCCGCTCCCCGTCCGGCACCGGCACCCGGGCCGCCAGGAGCATGCCCAGCACGCTCAGCGCCGTGATGGGCGGGAACTGGGGAGCCGGCAGCGCGTTGAAGACGAGTCCGTACCCCGGCACGTACACGCCGCCGGCGCCTGGCTCCACGAAGAGTTCTGCGGTCACGGCGTCGAGCGCCTGCTGGATGGCCTGCCAGCCAGGGACCTCCCGGTTCTGGCCCTTGCCGTTGCGGTAAAATTCAAAATACCGTTCGGTCCAGGCCAGCGCGCTCTGGAGGTCAAGCGAACCCTGCCCTACCCTTTCCAGGAGCGGCCCCCTCGGGTAGCGGCGCAGCAGGTGCTCGCTGGGGGTCACCGTTTCGCCGACCAGCTGGGCGGTATCGTGAAGATAGGGAAACGGGGCCATGACATCCTTGGCGATGACCACGGCGGAGAGCATGTCGAAGAGCCGGTCCTGGGATGTTCGAAGCTCCGGGCGGGTGTAGCGCACCACCAGGCCCAGCCTTGGTATGAACCAGACCAGGGGCGAGTACCCGCCCTCCCGGTACAGGCGCAGCTTGACGTCATCGAGGGCCTGGCGGAAGTGCTCGCCATTGATGGCCAGCTCAATGTCCCGCCGCACGAGCCCGCCCGGCTCGATGGTAACGCTTACGGTGCGCGGCAAGTAACCCGGGCGTTCGGCCGACACCTGGACGACGCCGGGGGTGCCTCGCCCCTCGAACTGAAAACTGCCGTCCGTTGCGGTCTCCGTGGCAAGGTTGAGCTGCACCACCCGCACCCGGGCTCCCTTGACCCCCATGCCGTACGGGTCTTTCACGGCCCCGGTGAAGCGCCACGCCGGTTCCTGGGCCCCGGGCTGCTGTTGGGGCGTGCCCTGGCCCGCCGCCCGAGCCGCAAGCACCAGCCCTGAGGAGGCCGGTACGGCCACAAGCCAAACGAAGACCCACGCAACGAGCGCGCGCCGGCGTGCTGCCGGTCGCCTTTTTGCCGCCTGTCCCTGCCGGAATCGATGCAATGGCCTCTACGCTCCCCCCGGCGCTCTTTCGCGGCCGCGGCGCTACTCACCCCGCCCCACTAGCTTCCACCGTCCAGGCCGTCCACCTGCCACGGGCCGCGCAGTTCCGGCACCGCCGCGCCGGGTACCACCATCAGCTCCGACGCCTGCCCCTGGACCAGCCGCAGGCGGATCCGGTATATCCTGCCGTTCGGGTCCGTGAAGAGGATGGACGCCGCTTCGCGCCCCGCCGTACCCCCCAGGAACCGGAAGGGCCCCGGGGACAGCAGCAGGTAAGGGCGGGTCGCCTGCAGGTACGCCTTGAGCTGTTCCGGCGTTTCAACGCCCATCACCCGGCGCCACTCGGCCGTGGTCAGCGCCAGCGCCTGTTCCATGTCGCCCCGGCGGGCTGCTGCCACGAACGCCTCGGCCACCCCGAACGGCGTCAACTCCGGCGCGCGCTGGAGCGCACTGAAGGCGGAACGGCCGGGGTCCCACCGGTAGGTGGTCATGGCCACCGCCCGGGCCGGCCGCCCCAGCGGGTCGAGTCGCGCCGAATCGGAAACCTCCAAGACGGCCGGCAGCGTCTCCCCGAAGTCGTACGTACCCGCCTGAACCCGCAACTCACCGCTTTGGTCCCTGTCCAGCGTGATCAGGTCCGCGCTGACGGCTAACAGCCGAGCACGGCTCCCTTCGGCACCCGAACGGGCCGGGTCAAAGAGATACAAGGACGCCTTCGGCCTGTCGACGGCGGATGGAGCGCCCACCGCGAAAGCGGGCGGCCCACCCTGCACCAGGTCCACGGTGGCAAGCGTGTACGCCGGGTAGCCCGTATCGATGACGGGTGTCAGGTCAGTGAACAGGTCCCGACCGCCCCCCGCCTCCCGGGCCAGCATCCCGAAGGCGTGCTGGATGCGCCCATCGCCGCCGTCCGGCGGCACGCCGGAGACCCAGACCAACCGGGCCCTGTCGCTGTTTGCGCGCACCTCTTCCACCCGGAGCTTGCCGGGAGGAACTTTCCATATCCAGGCGTACCGCCGGGCCAGGAGCGTCACCACTCCCTGGGTCGAGATCTCAGGCACGGTCGGCCGGGTTTCCGCCGCCGATGTGACGCCCGCTCCCAACAACACCGACACGGCCAGCGCGGCCGCCCACCTGACCGTCCCGCCGGGGCGCGATCCTTCGTAGCGGCGGGCCGCCCTGCGCGGTGGCCGGAACGTGCGCGTTTCGTCTTTCATCCGGCTGGAGGTGGCCTCCCGTTAGATCTTGCGGCGCCAGCGCAGGAGGATTTAGGAGGGCGCGGTAGATTCCCCTTCTACGGGGATCCTGTTACCGGCGCAGGGCAGGACTTGCGACCCAGGAATTTCTCTCGACACGGCGTATATCTGACCCAACCCTGGCAAGCACCGGGCCCCAAAAAGTCTTCACGAGAATGGGGGGCGAGCAGGCAGGCTATGAAGCGTACTGTTTCTGTGCTTATCGCAGGGGTTCTGCTTCTTGTCGGTGCCGCGGCCGCGAGCGCTGCTGAGCCCATCAAGATCGGTCTCAACCTGGAGATGACGGGCGCCGTTGCGGCGTACGGCCAGCAGGGCTACGAGGGCATTCAGGTGCTGCAGAAGATGATGAAGCTTGAAGCCCTCGGACGCCCGGTGGAGTTCGTGCTGGTCGACAACAAGTCGGACCGGGTGGAGAGCGCCAACGCCGCCCAGCGCCTGATCCAGCGGGACCGTGTCGTGGCCATCATTGGGCCCATGATTTCCGGCTCCATGCTGGCGGCCGGGCCCGTGGCGGAGCAGGCCAACGTCCCGATCATCGGGCCGTCCACCACCAACCCGCTCACCACCCAGGGGCGGCAGTACGTCTTCCGGGCGTGCTTCATCGACCCGTTCCAGGGCCAGATTGCCGCCCGGTTTGCGTACGAGCAGCTTGGCGTGCGGCGGGCGGCGCTCCTGGTTGACGTGGCCCAGGACTACGCTGTCGGCCTCGGCAACTTCTTTGCCCGGGAGTTCACCAAGCTCGGCGGGCAGGTCGTGGCCACCCAGTACCTGAAGACCGGCGACCAGGACTTCAGCGCGCAGCTGACTGGCATCAGGGCTGCCAACCCCGAGCTTCTCTACATGCCCAACTACTACACCGAGATCGCCCTGGCCGCGGTCCAGGCGCGCAGGCTGGGGCTCAACGTTCCCATCCTGGCGGGCGACGGTGCGGACGCGCCGGAGCTGATCCAGATCGGCGGGAGCGCCGTGGAGGGCCTGATGCACACCGGCTTCTACCACGAGAAGGCGTTCACCAACCCGCTGGCGCGCAAGTACGTTGAGACCTTCCGCCAGGTGACCGGAAAGGATCCCAACGCGTTCGGCGCTCTGACCGCTGACTCGGTGTTGATCGTCCTGGACGCCATCGAGCGCGCCGGATCCGCGGAGCCTGCGGCCATTGCCAGAGCCATGCGCGAGACGAACAACCTGGAGGTGACCACCGGCTCCGTCACCATCCAGGGTGGCGACGCCATCAAGCCGGTGGTCATCCGCAAGCTGGTCAACGGCCAGTGGCAGTATCTGGCTACCGTGAACCCGTAGGTCCCTCAAACGCCAGGGATCGCATGCAAGGCAGCCGGGCCGTCCGGGGCCCGGCCCGGCTGCCCTCGAAAAGAAAGCGAGCCGTTAAGTTGTGAACATCACCGCCGACGTGGTCGTACAGCAACTGCTCAACGGCATCAGCCTCGGGGGCCTGTACAGCCTTCTGGCCATCGGCTACACGATGGTCTACGGGATTCTCCGCCTGATCAATTTCGCTCACGGCGACGTCTTCATGGTCGGCGCTTACACGGCGTTCTACCTGGTGGGCATCTTCCGCCTGCCGTGGTGGATTGCCGCACCGGGTGCCGCTCTGTTCACCGCCCTGGTCGGCGTCACCATCGACCGGGCAGCCTACCGGCCACTGCGCAATGAGCCCCGGATCTCGGCGCTCATCACCGCGGTAGGCGTCTCGTTTTTCATCGAAAACCTGGGGCTTGTCATGCTGGGCGGGCGGCCCAAGGGCATGCCGGTGCCGGGCGTCATGGCCCGGGCGTACTCTGTTGGCCCGTTTCGCATCCCCGGCGTGACGCTGTGGGTGCCTGTGCTCACCGTCGCGCTCGTGCTGCTTCTTCTGGTGCTCGTCTACCGGACGCGAATCGGCACCGCCATGCGGGCTCTTTCCCGGGACATTGAAACGACGAGACTCATGGGCGTCGACGTGGATCGGGTGATCTCGTACACGTTCGCTCTGGGTTCGGCACTGGCCGCTGCGGGCGGCATCATGTGGTCCTTCCAGTTCCCGCAGGTCAACCCGCTGATGGGGATCTACCCGGGCTGGAAGGCGTTCACGGCGGCGGTGGTGGGCGGCATCGGGAATATCGTGGGAGCGATGATCGGGGGCTTTCTCATCGGGATCGTCGAGATCATGACGGTGGGGCTGCTTCCCCACCTGTCGGGCTACCGGGACGCTTTCGTGTTCGGGCTTCTCATCTTCTTCCTTTTGGTGAGACCGACGGGCATTCTGGGCGAGCCACTGAAGGAGAAAGTGTAAGCATTGGCTGAAGAGACCACCGGACTTGCAGCAGTGCGCCCCGCCGGCCGTGCGCTTTCGCCTTGGACCCGGCGGCTTCTGACGTTCGCCGCGCTGGCGCTGTTCGCCGTCGCCATTGCGTACATGGAGGGGCCCAACTTCAGCCCCTACTACCGGCGCATCCTCAACGTCGCGTTGATCTACGTGGTGGCAGCGGTCAGCTACAACCTGGTGAACGGCATCGCCGGCCAGTTTTCGCTCGGGCCGAACGGCTTCATGGCCATCGGGGGCTTTTTCACCACGCTCATGATGCTGCCGGTGGCGCGCAAGGAGCAGGTTTTCTTCCTTCAGCCTCTCATCTGGCCACTGTCGGAGTTCTCGCTGCCGGAGGTGCTGCAGGGAGCGCTGTCGCGCCTGATTCCCGGGAGTGCTGCGATCGCGTTCCTCTCCATGAGCCTGGGCTTCCTGGGTGCCCTCGTCCTCGCCGGCGTGATGGCAGCTCTTGGGGGACTGGTGGTAGGGATCCCGTCGCTCAGGCTCCGGGGCGACTACCTGGCCATCGCCACGTTTGGCTTCGGCGAGATCATCTTCGTGCTGGCCAACAATCTCATCTCGGTCACCAACGGGCCGCTCGGCATCCGCGACATTCCCGAGTACGCCAATCTTTGGTGGACGGGCGGTGCAGCGGTCTTCACTTTGTGGGCGGTTCAGAACCTGGTCAATTCCACGTACGGGCGGGCGCTCAAAGCCATCCGCGAGGACGAGATCGCGGCCGAGACCATGGGGATCAACGTGTTTGCCCACAAACTCCTGGCCTTTGTGGTCAGCGCCTTTTTCGCCGGCGTGGCCGGGGGGCTTCTGGCGGCGCTCTTGACCACCATCTCGCCCTCGCTTTTCACGTTCATGATGACCTTCAACCTGCTCATCATCATCGTTTTGGGCGGCCTCGGGAGCACCACCGGCGCGGCGGTCACCGCCGTCGTCTACGCCGTGCTCCAGGAGGCGCTGCGGGCGGTGGAGGCTCCCATGCGGCTTGGCCCCATTCACATCCCCGGGGTGCCGGGGATGCGCATGGTGGTCTTTTCGCTCTTGCTCATCTTCCTGATGCTCTTCTACCGGCGGGGGCTGTTCGGGCGCAGCGAGTTCACGTGGCAGGCAGCCTGGGAGACAGCGCACCGGCTTGGGGCCGCGCTCGGCGGCCTTTTCCAGCGGGGCACCGGCCGGCCCGCCGGCGAAGTTCGCAGGCCCAGGGGGCGCTGACGTGGCAGGGGCCATCCTGAAGCTGGAACATCTGACCATCCGCTTTGGCGGGCTGGTGGCCGTCCAGGACCTCGATCTGACGGTGGCCGAGGGCGAACTGCTGGGGCTCATCGGCCCCAACGGGGCCGGGAAGACGACGGTCTTCAACATGATCACGGGGCAGTATGCCCCGACGTCGGGGGCCATCCTGTTCGACGGGCAGCCCATTCACGGGTGGCCGCCGTACCGCATCACGGCGCTCGGCATCGCCCGCACGTTCCAGAACATCCGCCTGTTCCGGGGGCTCTCCGTCCTGGACAACGTGCTGGTCGGGCTGCACGTGAGGCGCAAGGCCTCCGTGCTGTCGGCGTTCGTTCCCACCCGGGGGCGGCGCCGTGAGGAGCAGGAGATGCACCAACAGGCCACGGCGCTTCTGGAGAGCGTCGGCCTCGCCCACCTGGCCTCCGAACCGGCCGAGTCGCTTCCCTACGGCCAGCAGCGGCGGCTCGAAATCGCCCGGGCCCTTGCCACCCGGCCGAGGCTGCTGCTGCTCGACGAGCCGGCAGCGGGCATGAACCCCGAGGAGATGCGGCAGCTCATGGAGTTCATCCAGGACATCCGGGAGCGCTACCACCTGACCATCCTGCTCATCGAGCACCACATGCAGATGGTCATGAACATCTGCGAGCGCATCACCGCCCTGGACTACGGCATCGCCATCGCGCAGGGGACCCCGGCGCAGATCCAACAGGATCCCCGGGTCATCGCAGCCTACCTGGGTGAGGAGCCCGCAACATGACCGGATCGGGGCACGACGGGCAAAAGCCCCCCATGCTGGAACTCGACCAGCTCCACGTTTTCTACGGCGGCATCCACGCCCTCAAGGGCGTCTCGCTGCACGTGCCAAAGGCCTCGATGGTGACGCTCATCGGCGCCAACGGGGCCGGCAAGAGCACCACGCTGCGCACCATCATGGGGCTGGTGCGCCGCCGTTCCGGGAACATCCGCCTGGAGGGCCAGGAGATCGGCAACTGGCCAACCCACCGCATCGTCGGCCAGGGCGTCGCGCTGGTCCCTGAGGGCCGCCGGGTCTTCCCCAACCTTACCGTCTACGAGAACCTGACGATGGGCGCCTACACCCAGCCCGAAAGCGCGGTTGGTGCAGATCTCGACCGGGTCTACGCCCTCTTCCCGCGCCTTGCAGAACGCCGCAGCCAGAAAGCCGGCACCCTCTCGGGCGGAGAGCAGCAAATGCTGGCCATTGGCCGCGCTCTGATGTCAAGGCCGAGGCTGTTGTGCCTCGACGAACCCTCCCTGGGCCTCGCTCCGCTCCTCGTCCGGGAAGTGATGAACGCCCTGGTCGCCATCCACCGGCAGGGCACCACGGTCCTGCTGGTCGAGCAAAACGCGAGGATGGCGCTTTCCATGGCCGAGTACGCGTACGTCCTGGAGACCGGGCGGATCGTCATGGAAGGGCCGGGCCCCGAACTCCTGGAGCACCCCAGCGTACGGCAGGCCTACCTGGGCGAGCGGGCCCGGTAAGTGCCCACGTTTCCCGGCAGGAGTTGGGCTACCTCCACCGAACAACGCGCCCACGGTCAACGGGGGGAAGATGCCGCCGATGCAGTGGAAGCCGCTTGGTGCAGAACGAATGGCCCAGGCGGATTCGCCGACCGTGGTGCTCCGGGGTGTGGGTTGGCGCATGGTGGCCATGTATCTAGAAAAGCTCGGCGGCGAGCTATCGGAGGATCACACCGGCACGCCGGCGCCTGACCGGCGACGCGTTCTGGCGGAGATTTCGGGCAAGGGCTGGCGAGCCCGGCTTCACGAGGAAGTGGAGTTCACCGGCGCGTTCCGAAGCAACCGCGTCGAGGTCAACTTCTCCGGCGAGCCGGACGCGGTGGAGCAGGTCGTCCTGGGCCTGAGGCGCATGGCCCAGCTCGAGGGAGCGTGAGGCACCGGGGCCACAAGCCCTCAGCGCCCGCCGGAGGTGGGTGCCGCGGAGCGGGCCTGGGCGCTCACCTCGGCCGCCTCGACGCTGTACATGAGCTGGCAGACGCGGTCGTCGAGCGAAGCCACCTCGCGCTGGTAGGCGTCCAGCTGGCGCTTCAGGGCCTCGAGCTCGCGCAGCATCCAGATGTTCGAAAGGAGCAGTACGCCGACCACCGCCGCATATACCATTTGCACCCACATGCCTGAGGGCTTGCGCCTCCCGCCTGGTAGAAGTCTATGCGGGGGGACGTCCTTTAGACTCGAAAACGGGTCCGGGGGCGATGCCCCCTGCCTCTCAGCCCGCCGGCACGCCCAGCAAGGTCTCGGCCGCCTTTACGGTGTTTTCCATCAGCATGGCTACGGTCATGGGGCCGACCCCGCCAGGGACCGGAGTGATGTGGCCGGCAACGAGCGAGGCGGCTTCGAAATCCACGTCTCCGGCAAGCTGGCCCTCCTCGGTGCGGTTGATGCCCACGTCGATCACGACCGCGCCGGGCTTGATCCAGTCGCCGCCGACCATCCTCGCCTTGCCCACGGCCGCCACCAACACGTCCGCCTCGCGGCAAACGGCCGGCAGGTTTTTGGTGCGGGAGTGGCAGATGGTCACGGTGGCGTGCCTCGATAGCAACAACAGCGCGGTGGGCTTCCCCACGATGTTGCTGCGCCCCACGACCACGGCGCGCTTGCCCTCAAGCTCGATCCCGGTCGAGTCGATGAGCTCCAGGATGCCGGCAGGCGTGCAGGGCACCAGGTACGGGCGGCCTTCGAGCAGGCGCCCCATGTTCATTGGATGGAAGCCGTCCACGTCCTTTTGGGGATCGATGCGGGACAAGAACGCCGCCGCTTGGAGCTGGCCCGGCAACGGCAGCTGCAGCAGCACCCCGTGGACTTCGGGGTCGTCGTTGAGCCGGTCGATCAGGTCCCCGAGTGCCCCGGCGGAGGTTTCCGCGGGCAGGTGGTGCACCCACGAACGGATGCCCAGCTCCTCGCAAGCCCGGCGCTTGTTGCGCACGTACACCACCGACGCCGGGTTGTCCCCGACCAGGATGACTGCCAGGCCCGGTACGGCGCCGTTTCGCTCCTGGAGGCGCTGCACCCGCCGGGCCAGGCGCTGGCGGACCTGAGCCGCCAGCGCTTTCCCGTTGATAATGCTGGCCGTTTGCGTCATGAGTTGCCTCCCCCGGGCCGCCGGGCCGCGACGATGATGCGGCGGCCCGTGGGGGCCGCTTCTAGGAAAGGCGCCCGGTCTCCTGTCGGGCGGTGAGGACTGGAGAGGCCTCGCCGGCAGCCGCCCTGTTTCAGGATGCCTCGACGGCGGCCGGGCGCGCCGCGATCTCCTGGTTTCCACGCCGGGACCTCAGGGTCTTGTGCTCGAGGTTGTGGATGGTCTCGATCAGGCGAACCGTCTTGGTGTGCCCGCGCATCAAAATGGAGTGGGTGCGGGCCGTCTGGCCCGTGTAGCGCACCCCCTTGAGCAGGTCGCCGTCGGTGACGCCTGTGGCGGCGAAGATCACGCGGTCGGTGCGGATCAGGTCGTCTTGCGTGTGGACCCGCTTCGGGTCGGTGAACCCCGCCGCGGCCGCTCGCGCCTCGTCCTCAGGGTTCTGGAACCAGAGCCGACACTGAAGCTCCCCGCCGAGGCACTTGAGCGCGGCCGCCGTCAGCACCCCTTCCGGAGCCCCGCCGATGCCGAGCAGCATGTCGACCCCGGTGGCCTCCAGCGCCGTCGCGATCCCGGCAGCCACATCTCCGTCGGAGATGAGCTTGATGCGGGCCCCTACCTCCCGCACCTCTTGGATGAGGCGGGCGTGCCGGGGCCGGTCCAGGATAACCACCGTCAGCTCGCTGACGCGCTTGCCAAGGACGGCGGCAACCACCCGCAGGTTCTCCCGTACCGGGGCGTTGATGTCGATGTGGCCTGCCGCCTGCGGGCCCACCGCGACCTTTTCCATGTAAAAGGAAGGTACCCTCTGGATGGCACCGCGTTCGGCGGCCACCAGCACCGAGAGCGCGTTGGGTAGCCCGTTGGCCACAAGCCGGGTGCCCTCCAGGGGGTCCACCGCAATATCGACTTCAGGCCCCTCTCCCGTTCCGACTTCCTCGCCGATATAGAGCATGGGAGCCTTGTCCTTTTCGCCTTCGCCTATGACGACGGTGCCCTTGACCCGTACCAGGTCAAGCATGCCACGCATGCCGTCCACGGCGGCGTCATCGGCCGCTTCCTTGTTGCCCTTTCCCATCCAGGGCGCCGCTCGCAGCGCGGCCGTCTCCGTCACCCGGAGAAAGTCCAGCATCACTTCCCGTTCACGATCCAGCATACCGCATACCTCCTCGCGTCGCGCACCACCACCTGTTCCCGCGACCTCACCCAGGTGGAGCGGGAACAGCAACGAACCATTCGGCTTGAGCCCGGTTTCACCTCCCGGGAGGATGTCGGATGCCATCGAAGGAGGTCGGGGGGACCGTGCGTCTTACTCTCAGTCTACGCTTCAAGATGTTGCTGACCACCGTCGTGCCTGCGATCTTCCTTCTGGCGGTGGGAGCCGCAGGCTACTACAACGTGATGCGCCTGCAGCGAGCTTTGGGTACCGTCTATGACTACAGCATCGTGGGAGCGCAGCAGGTGATGCGGGCCCAGGCGGCTTTCCAGCAGGTCGCTTTGCTGACATCGGCCCACGCCGCGGTGGTGGACTCGGGGGTGATGGATCGGCTCGCGGCGGAGATGGATGCCGCCGAACAGGAGTTCCTCGCCACCCTCGATGCCATGGCGAGCCACGCGGGAGCCGACGCAGAAGACCGGGAGCGCATCCGCCACGTCCAGGAGGTATACAGGGCGTATCAGGTCCTGAAGGAGGACGTCATCCAGAAGAGCC
>JBFMCJ010000016.1 GCA_040754675.1 Bacillota bacterium | reverse complement strand
CTGGGGGGCCCCTGCCCCGCTCGACTGGGGAAGGGTCTGGATCGACCCGGTCCGCCGCCTCTGGGAACATGGCGCCCGCGCCTTTGGCGCAGCCTCCTACCCCGCTCTGGACCTGTACGACCGGGGCGACGAGGTGGTGATTGAGGCGGACCTCCCGGGCGTCCAACCGGACGACGTGGAGGTCGAGGTGACCGACCACCACCTCCGCATCCGGGGACAGGTGCGCCGCACCGAGGAGCGCCAGGAGGCCGGCGTCTACCGGCAGGAGCGCCGCTTCGGGTCGTTCATGCGCACCGTGGCGCTCCCCGAAGACGTGGATCCCGAACGCGCCACCGCGTCCTTCCGCCACGGGGTTTTGCAGCTTCGCCTCCCGAAAAAGGAAGGGCGCCGGCGCCGTATTCCCATTGACCGCGAGGGCTGATATACGGCACCGCCTGCCGGTCCGACCCTCACGCGCAGGATCCCCGCCTCTCCCGGCGGGGACCTGCGCGCCTGAGCAGGCCTGTGAGGTGCCGACCGGGCGCGACCTCAGCGGGTCTTCTGCTGGGCCGGCTGCGCCGGATTCTGGACGTTCAGAGGGTTGGGAACCTGCAGAGCCTGTTGGAACCCGGCCTTGACGCCGGCCGCCGCCTGCTCGATCAGCGCCTGCTCGGCCGCGGCGATCATCCGGCGCACCATGTGCCCGCCAACCGCACCCGTCACGCGCGACGGCATGTCGCCCCAGTAGTCGCTCTGGGGAACCTGGATCCCCAGCTCGTTGGCAACCTCGTACTTGAACTCGTTGAGGTTGCGGGCCGCGTCCAGCACCAGCGGGCGGTTTCGCTTCTGCCCCAGGGCCACCGACTCGTCACCTCCCTCGTCCGCGCCTAGTCTGGGGCACCGCGGGCGGCCAGTATGGCGGTGAGTTGTTTCCGCGCTTGCCAAACGCGCCGCTGCCGCTAGCGCAGCCGCAACAGCCCGAGCCCCACCAGAAGGAGGGCGCCTGCCACGGGTCGCCGCTGGGTGTGGGTCGAATGCATCCAGCGCCGCGCCCAGATTCCCGCCACGAGGCCTAACGCGACCGCAGCCACCTGGCCTGCTGCCACAACCGGCACGGCCCACCACCTGAACCCTGCCAGGGTGGCGCCTAAACCCGTTGCCAGCGAATCCACCCCCAGGGCGATTCCCAGCGCCATCGCTTCATGCGCGTCGATGTGGCCGGAGTGGTCCGCATCGGCCCGCTGGGGGCGGCGCACCAGTTCGGGGTGCCACGGCCGCGTCAACTGGTAGAGCCCCAGTCCCACGAGCAAAAGCCCCCCAAAACCTCTGCCCACCCTGACGACGCCGGAAAGCGCGGCTCCGGCCCCCATGGAAACCGCGAACAGGGCTGCCGACAGAAGGCCGATGACGGCGAGCGCCGCCCCGGTCGTGCGCAGGCCGCTGAGGCCAAAGCTCACGCCAACCCCAAATCCGTCCAGGCTGAGCGCACAGGCCAGGGCTACGATCTGTAGCCACTCTCCCCCCAAAAGGCCACCCCCCGCCTCAAGGTGTCAGTGGCCGGTATATGAGCGGGGGGTCCCGGGGGCTACTTCTCGTAGGGCTGGCCGTCGGCAGCGGGTGGCGTGACCCGGCCAACAACGCCCGATAGCGCCACGATGGTCGCGACGTACGGCGCCATCAGCAGGAACTCGGAGGGAATCGGCGTCTGAAGGATCTGCATGCGGATCTGCAGGGAGTCCGCGAACCCGAAGATGAGGGACGAGGCAAACGCACCGGCCGGCGTCCAGTTGCCGAAGATCATGGCGGCAAGCCCGATGAAGCCGCGCCCGGCCGTCATCACCTCGTCGAACCGCCCGGCCGAACCGATGCTGAAGTAGGCGCCGCCGATACCCGCCACCATCCCGCCCAGCAGGACGCTCAGGTAGCGGGTGCGCCAGACGTTGATCCCAAGCGTATCGGCCGCCCTGGGGTGCTCGCCCACCGCCCGCACCCGCAACCCGAAGCGGCTTGAGAACAGCATCACCTGGATGCCGATCACCAGGAGCAGCATCAGGTAGACGATCAGCGTGTTCTCAAAGAGGATGGGTCCCACGATGGGGATGTCGGAAAGGCCCGGTACCGACCACACCGGAAGGGTGCCGGAGTTGTTGAGCCACATGTACTTCTCCAGGAACCGGGCCGAGAGGTAACTGGTCACGCCGGTCGCCAGGATGTTGATGACCGTGCCGCTGACGATCTGGTCCACCCGGTACTTGATGGACAGCACGGCATGCACGAGCGCCAGAAGCCCGCCGCTCAAGATGGCCGCCAGGAGTCCCAGGTACAGGTTGCTCGTGGCGCTTGCTGCTACCACGGCTGCCAGGGCGGCGGTCAGCATCATTCCCTCGATACCGATGTTGATGACGCCCGACCGCTCGCACAGCACCCCGCTCATGGCACCGAGCGCGATGGGCGTTGCCCTGAGGAGGGTGCTCTTCAGCATTCCCAGCAAATTTAGCGACTGGCCCTGCACGGCCCAGATGAGAAACGCAAGCGTCAAAGCCGCCACCGAAATGCCGATCGTGGCGCCCGCCTTTACGCGCGGCGCGCTCAGGTACGCCGCCCCGATGGCTCCTGCGACGAACGCCATCAGGTAGATCCCGAGCGCAGAGGGCACCACCAGGTCCGGAAGGACGATGGCCGGCACGTGTCCACCGGGGTTCAACCCGAACGTGGAGACCTCACCGAAGGGGGTGCTCAATCCGAACAGGATCACAATCGCCAGCGCGAGCAAAAACCCCACAAGGCCCGGGCCGAGACCCCGGCGCACCTGCACCCTCGCGGAGGGGCCGGCGGCCAGCGTGGCCGCCCCCGCGCCCGTGCCGTCAAAGGGTCGAAAGCGACGTATCACTTGCCCCAGCCCCTGGTCAGCACCGGCCCGGCCGTGGGCGCCGCCTTCTTCAGGCGGTAGATGGCCCGCACCAGCGCCGGCGCTGCCACAAATGCCAGAATCAGCGCCTGAAGAATGGTGATGATATCGATCGGGATTCCCGCGGCCGACTGCATGCGGGTGGCCCCGCTCCGCAGCGTGCCGAAGAGGAGCGACGCCAGCACCACCCCGGCGGGGTGGCTGCCTCCGAGCAAAGCCAGCGCGATGCTGTCAAAGCCGTAGCCCGGGGAGAAGCCCTGGCCCACCCAGCGATCGACGCCCAACACCTGGTTGGCTCCGGCAAGCCCGGCCAGGGCGCCGCTCATGCCCATGGCCACGACGTAAACCTTCCGCACCGACATCCCGGCGGTTCGGGCTGCCTGCGGGTTGGCTCCGACGCTTCGCATCTCGAAGCCAAGCGGTGTCCGCCACAGAAGCCACCACACCACCACCGCAACGGCCAGCGCCAGGAAGAACCCGGCGTGGAACCTCAGCGGCGGTTCGAACAGCCTGGGCAGGTAGGCGGAAGGCAGCACCTCCGGGCTGATGGGCACATACCCGGGCGTTCCGCCGGGCCCGGGACGCTTCATGGGCCCGTTGAGCAGCCAGTCGCTGAGGCGGAAGGCGATGTAGTTCATCATGATGGTGTTGACGACCTCGTGGGCGCCCGTACGGGCTTTGAGGTACCCCGGGATCGCGCCCCAGATGGCCCCGGCCGCCGCTCCCGCCGCCAGGGCAAGTGGCAGGTGCAGCCACGGGCTCAGGCCCTTGACGCTGTACCCCACCCAGACCGACGCCAGGGCCCCCATGAAAAGCTGGCCCTCGGCGCCGATGTTGAACAGCCCCGCCCGGAACCCGAGAGCCACGGCCAGGCCGGCCAGGATGTACGGTGTGGTGGTGACCAGGCTCTCGGAGATGGCGTAAGCCGACCCCAGCGACCCTTCGAAAAGGGCCCCGTACGCCCGTGCCACGCTGCGCCAGGTGGCCGCGAGGGCCCCGCCCGGATGGCTCCCGAAGCTGGACCAGGCCCGGATGACCTCTACATCGGTTACGACCACGATCACGGCGCCTGCCATCAGGCCCGTGACAACGGCCAGCGCCGGGATTGCGGCCGCCCGCAGGGCGCCGGCTGCACGCTGCTTCATGCGGCCACACCCGCCATCAGCAGGCCGAGGCGCTCGCGGCTCAGGCGGGTGCGCTCCTCCAGGGCTACTATCCGGCCCCTGTACATCACCGCGATGCGATCGCTCAACGACAGGATCTCCTCGAGCTCGGTGGAGACCAGGAGCACCCCTGCCCCCGCGTCACGCTGCTCGATGATACGCCGGTGGATATACTCCACGGACGCCACGTCAAGCCCTCGCGTCGGCTGGGAGGCAAGCAGGAGCCGGATGGGCCGGGAGAACTCCCGCGCCACGATCACCTTCTGCTGGTTGCCGCCAGAGAGCGTGCTCACCGCAACGTCCACCGAGGGGGTGCGGATGTCGAAAGTCTGCACGAGGTCTTCCGCGTGCTTGCGCATCGCTTCCAGGCGCAGCACACCCCGGCCGGCGGCCGGCGGGCGGTAGTACGTGTTGAGCGCCAGGTTTTCGTAAACGGGGAAAGCCAGTACCAGACCGTCGCGCTGCCGGTCCTCCGGAATGTAGGCGACCCCCAGCTCGACCAGGTCCCGCACCGAAAGAGCCGAAAGGGCCCGGCCAAGGATGCTCACCCGGCCCGCGGCCACGGGCCGCAGGCCCATGAGCGCTTCCATGAGTTCGGTCTGGCCGTTGCCCTGGACCCCGGCCACCCCCACGATCTCTCCGGACCGCACCTCGAAGTCGACACCCTGTACTGCCGCAGCGCCGCGTTCGTCGAACACCCAGACCCCTTCCACCCGGAGCACGACGTCCCCCGGCTTCGCGGGCCCCTTCTCGACCTCGAGCGCCACGCCCCGCCCCACCATCATGGCGGCCAGATCCGCCTCGGTCGTCCTGCCTGGCGCGGTGGCACCCACCACGCGGCCCTGCCGCAGCACGACGATGCGGTCGGCGATCTCCAGAGCCTCTTTGAGCTTGTGCGTGATGAAGATGACCGAGTGGCCGGCGGCAACCAGGCCTTTCAGGATGCGGAAAAGCTCGTCCACCTCCTGCGGGGTGAGCACCGCGGTGGGCTCGTCCAGAATCAGGACGCGGGCGTTGCGGTAGAGCACCTTGATGATCTCCACGCGTTGCTGGACGCCGACCGGAAGCTCCCGGACCAGCGCATGCGGGTCCACGGCCAGCCCGAATTTCCCGGAAATGTCCTCGACGGCCCTGGCCGCCTTCCGGCGGTCAAGCTTGTAGCGGTGGCGGACGGGCTCCGCCCCCAGCACGACGTTTTCGGCGACCGTCATCACCGGCACCAGCATGAAGTGCTGGTGCACCATTCCGATGCCGGCCGCCATGGCGTCCGCCGGGCTACGGAAGTGGGCCGGCCGTCCCCGTACCCGGATCTCCCCGGCGTCCGGCTGCAGCAGGCCGTAGAGCACGTTCATCAGCGTGGTCTTGCCCGCGCCGTTCTCGCCGAGGAGGGCCAGGATCTCGCCGGGGTACAGGTCCAGGTCGATGCCGTCGTTGGCGACCACGCCGGGAAAGCGCTTGACGATCCCCCGGAGCTGAAGGATGGGTTCGCTCAAATGCCTTCTCTCGCCCTGTTACCGTACTGGTTGCTGGCAAGCCCCGTTCGGTGCAGGCGTGGCCGGCCGCGGACCATCTCCCCCGGCCGGCCACCCTGTCACGAGCTTCACCTTACCTGGCCAGGATCTCGCGGATGTTGATCTCGCCCTTGATGATCTTCTCGCGCACCTGCTCGATCTCGGCCTTGAGCGAGGCCGGCACCTTGCTGTCGAGGTCGTGGTACGGTGCAATGCCCACGCCCCCGTTCTTCAGCGTCCCGAGGTAGGTGCCGCCCTTGAACGTCCCGTCCTTCACCGCCTTGATCGCGTCAAAGACGGCCACGTCCATGTTCTTCATCACGCTGGTGAGGTAGGTGCCACGGAACTCCGGAGCGCTTACGTACCAGTCGGTGTCCACGCCGATGATGAGCTTGCCGCGCTCCTTGGCTGCCGCTGCCGATCCGAGCCCCACCGGGCCTGCCACCGGCATGACGATGTCAGCGCCCTCGTCGAAGAACGTCTCGGCGATGCGCCGGCCATCGTCGGTGCTCTCGAAGTTTCCGGCGAAGACGCCCTTCTGGGTCTTGGAGTTCCAGCCGAGGAGCTGCACCCTGGTCCCCTTCACCTGGTTGTAGTACTTGACGCCAGCCTCCATGCCCTCCATGAAGATGGTCACCGGCGGGATAGCGATGCCGCCGAAGGTGGCGACCTTGCCGGTCTTGGTCATGCCGGCCGCCAGGTACCCTGCCAGGAAGGCGGCCTCGTCCGTGGCGAAGGTCAGGCCCAACACGTTGGGCAGGGGCGGCTCATAGGCGAAGTCCACGATGGCAAACTTCTGATCGGGATACCGCTGGGCGAACTCCTTGGTGGCATCCCCGAGCAGGAAGCCAACCGTCACAATCAGGTCGTACTTCTGCGAGACGAACTCCTGAATGTTCTTGGCGTAATCGGTCTGCTGCTGGGACTCGAGGTACCGGCCCTCGACGCCCAGCTTCGCGACGGCGTCCTGAACGCCCTTCCACGCCGTGGCGTTGAAGCTCTTGTCGTCGATCCCCCCGACGTCGGTAACCTGCCCGACCTTGAGCTTGGCCGCTACGGCCGGCGTTGCGGCCAGCACCACAGCCAGCCCGACCAGCCCGAACGCGCGCAAAAGCCCCTTCACAGGCTCTCCACCCCTTCCCACCTGGAACGGCAACGACGAACTTCTCGCACCCGGCCGAGCGGTTTAGTTCGCTAAGGGTCGTCCAGCCCCTCTTTTCATCCTGCCCTGAGCAAGAAATTGGCGATCTCGGGCCTGGCGAACTCCTCTGGAAGCGTCTCGCCATCCCGCAGCCTGCGGCGCACCTCCGTGCCGCTCAGCACCACCCGTTCCGCGCGGCCGTGCGGGCAACTCCGCAGCGTGGCCATGCCCCCGCACCGCCGGCAGTAAAACGCCGCGTCGAACCGCAGCACCTCGATGCCGATGACGTTGGGGTCGAAACGGTCGAACAGGCGCTGGGCGTCGTACGGGCCGTAGAACGACCCCACGCCGGCGTGATCCCGCCCCACCACGAAGTGGGTGCACCCGAAATTGCGCCGCACCAGCGCGTGAAACACCGCCTCGCGGGGCCCTCCGTAGCGCATGGCGCCCGGGAAGGCGGCCAGCAGAACCCGTTCCGGGGGAAAGTAGTAGTGGATCAGGATCTCGTACGCCCGCCACCGCACGGGCGCCGGCAGGTCTTCGCTGCGGGTCGGCCCCACCAGGGGGTGCAGCAACATCCCGTCAACGACCTCCAGGACGCACTTTTGCAGGTGCTCGTGGGCCCGGTGCGCGGGGTTCCGGGTCTGGAAGGCGGCCACCCTCTGCCAGCCGCGCTGTGGAAACGCCGCGCGGCTCTCCTGCGGCGTCAGCGCCGTCGCAGGCCAGTCCGGCGCCGCCCACACCCGCACCGGCCCCCCGAGGCACCACTCCGGGGCGCCCAGGACCGCGGCGACGCCCGGGTGCGCAGGGCTGTCCGTCCCGAACACCTCCCGGGCCTCGCGTTGGGGGTCGATGGGGAAGACGTCGTCCACGAACAAAACCCCCACCGGGTCCTGTTCCGGCGGGCAAAGCGCCACCATGTCGCCCGCCTGGAGGCGGGCCGCCAGTTCACGCCCGACGCGCAGCACCACCGGAAGGGTCCACGGCAGCCCCGACGGCAGGTACATGCGCTGGACGACCTCCCCATAGGCCTCCCGGCCCATGAAGCCGTCCAGGGGGCTGTAAGCCCCGCACGCGATGAGCGCCAGGTCGGCCGCCTCGACCGGGGAGAGTTCAGCGCGGGGCAGGTGGCGCGCCTCGCGCCGCAAGCGCTCCGCAGCGATGCCCGATACGCGGCAGTCCACGAGCCGCCCTCCGTACGGTTCAATCAAGCCCGCGTCCATGATGCTCACGGCATCCCTCAGCTCCCGTGCAGCCCGCACTCGGTCTTGCCAAACCCGCGCCACCGCCCCGCCCGCTCGTCCTCGCCCTCCTTCACGGGCGTGGTGCACGGCCAGCAGCCGATGCTGGGGTAGCCCCGGTCGTGCAGCGGGTTGTAGGGCACGCCGTTGGCGCGGATGTACTGCCACACGTCGTCCCGGCTCCAGCGGAAAAGCGGGTTGACCTTCACGAGGCCCATGCGCCCGTCCCACTCCACCGGGCGGGTGTGGCGGCGGGTCGGCGACTGCTGGCGGCGAATGCCGGTCACCCAGGCGTCGTAGCCTGAAAGGAACCGGCGCAGGGGTTCGACCTTGCGCAAAGCGCAGCAGCGGTCGGGGTCGCGTGCCCAAAGGGTGTCCCCGTAAAGGCGCGCCTGCTGTTTGACGCTCAACTCGGGCGTCACCCGGATGATGCAAACGGGGTACGAGGCCGACACCTGTTCGATGAGCCGGTAGGTCTCGGGGAACAGGAGCCCGGTGTCCAGGTAAAAGACGTCCAGCCCCGGGAGGAGGCGGGACCCCATGTGCAGCAGCGCCATGTCCTCCGCGCCGAAGCTGCACGCCAGGCAGATGCGGGGCGAGTAGGTTTCCAGGGCCCACCGCAGGACGGCCTCGGGCTCTGCCTCCTCGAAACGGCCCGCCACGTCGGGAAGTTCGGCGAGGGTCGGAAGCGAACGGGATGGCATCGGCGTCGTCAGCCCCCCGGTTCAGGCTCGCTGCTCCATCGATATGGGAGGCTCGGCCGGGGTGTGACTGCGGTCCCGGGAACTCGGGCCTATCCCGTTCCTACCCGGGGCGGCGCACGACACCGCAACCGAGGCGGCGCCCTGAGTTGCCGGCGGGATCCGAGCGGAAGTCGTCGGGATTTTCGTGGATGATGACGGCCCGGCCCACCACGTCCGCCGGACGGAAGCGATCCGTGAACAAGCTCATGCGGGCGTGCCCCTGGTGCGAGAAGAGGACGGGGAAGTCGCCCGCGTGGTTGCCGTGCGGCTGGCGGTCGGGGTTGAAGTGGCTGCCGGCGGCGAGGAAGGGGTCGGCGGGGTCGCCGACGGTGCAGTCCCCCACCTCGTGAATGTGGAAGCCGTGCGGGCCGATGGGTGGCGTGCCGGCCAGGTAAGGCGGCAGGCCGTCCACCTCAACCGTCACCCACGTGCCGCCCGGGGCCTCCTCGAAGCTCACCGAACCCTTCAGGTTGGGCGCCAGCGGGCCGCCCTCGATCTCGGCGACGGCATCCGCCGCCGTGGCCGCCGGATGGCGCAGGAAGGCGTACGCCACCACGGCGATGACCACGGCCAGGAGTAGAGGCACCGCGCTTTTTGCCCGAAAAGCCCCGATGAAGGGCGAACGGCCCGCCATTCCCTACCGCCCCTGGCAAGGATATATGGGCGGGCCCGCTCTGACATGCCTGGCCGGCGAACCTCCTACGCCTGGGTAGGTTCTGGACCCTTCAGGTAGCGTTCGAACCAGTCCAGGATCCGGTCCAGGCGGAAAACCCGGTGCCACGGCTTCCCGCCCCGGCTGAGCCCGTGGCTTTCGCCGGCAAAGCGCACGAACTCCACCGGCACTCGCTGCGCTTTGAGGGCCACGTAAAGCTGTTCCGCCTGCTCGATGGGACAGCGCAGGTCCATTTCGGAGTGGATGACGAGCGTCGGCGTGCGAATGCGTCCGGCGTAGTGGAGCGGGGACATCTTAAGGTACGCCTCGGGGTTCTCCCAGGGCGGCACCTTGAAGTCGTACAGGTCGTGGTAGCCGATGTCACTCGTGCCAAAGAAGCTGTACTCATTGGCGACGCTGCGCATGGTGACCGCGGCCTTGAAGCGGGCGGTGTGACCGATGACCCAGTTGGTCATGAAGCCGCCGTAGCTGCCGCCCGCCACGCCGAGCCGCTCCGGATCGATGAAGTCGTAGCGGCGCACGGCCTCGTCCACCAGCGCCATGACGTCCTGGAAGTCCTTGTTGCCCCAGTCGCCCCGGATGGCCGCGCAGAACGACTGGCCATAGCCCTGGCTTCCTCGCGGGTTCGTGTAGATGACGGCGTAGCCGTGGCTTGCGAGAAGCTGGAACTCGAAGAAGAACGCGTACCCGTACATGGCCATCGGGCCGCCGTGGATCTGCAGGATGGTCGGATAGCGCCGCCCGGGCTCGAACTTCGCCGGCCGCATGACCCAGCCGTCCAGCGCAAGGCCGTCGGACTCGAACTGGAACCCTTCGGGTTTCGACAGCTCGAGCTGTTCGAGCAGCGCCTCGTTGGTGCGGGAAAGCCGCCGTACCTCATCGAGGCGGTCCGGTCGCACCCGCCCGGCCCACACGTCGCCGGGAGACAGTTCGTCGATGAACAACAGGGCCGCCCGCCCGGACGCGTCGCGCACGCTGAAGTCGTGCACAACGTGCGCCCCGCGGGTCAGCTGTACGGCCGCTTCGCCTCTGTCGCCGCCCGGCCCGTCCACCGGGAAATAGAACAGGTCCACCGCTCCGCGGTGGCTCACCTTCGCGTAAATCCCCGAGCCGTGCGACGCCCACGAAAACGAGGTGCCCGCGTCGATGGCCACGTCGTGCAAGGCGGCGTTGCCGACCGTGAGGTCGGAGGCTTGCGTAAGGCAGCGGCGGACCTGGGGGGCGCCGTCCAGTTCGAGCACGTACAGGTGGTGGTTGGAGTACTGGCCGAGCTCCAGGTCGTAGCCGGTGAACGCCAGCCGCCGGCCGTCCGGCGCCACCCGCACCTCCGTGATGCGCAGGTCTGACGCCGTCACCCGCTCGAACGGCCCGCCCGGCCGGCCAGGATCCACCGGCACCAGGTACACGTCCCTCCACCGCTGGTAGTCGGCCTCCGGGTCGGTGTTGGTGACGGCGACCAGGGTGCGGCCGTCCGGCATCCAGTCCGCCGACCGGATATCGAAGGCTCCCATCGTCACCGCAACGACCTCCGGCTCCCGGTCTGGCGAGTCCCCCTGCTCCGGCCGGAACTCGACCATCATCAGGTGGTGGCGCCTGCCGTCAAAGAGCCCCACCCCGTCCTCTTTGTAGTAAAGGCGGGTGATCACCTTCACGTCCCGGTTGAACCGGCGGTAGGGGTCCTTCTCGTCCGGATCCTCGTCGCCGAGCCGCTCCACGCCCCGGGACGGGTCCACCTCCGCGATGAACGCGATGCGCCTCCCGTCCGGCGACCAGAGAGGCACCCCGGCGCCGCGCTTCAGCCGGGTGAGCGGCCGGGCCTCACCGCCGAACGCCGGCATCACGTACAGTTGGAAGGGCGGCGGCGCCGGGCCCTGCGCCGGCCCCAACTGATCTTTGCGGCCGGCCACGCCCCGGCCCTCGAGGGGCCGGTTCGAGAGGAACCCAAGCCAGCGCCCGTCGGGCGACCACCGCGGCGCTTTGTCCTGGGCAGTTCCGGCTGTGAAGGGGGCCGGTGGCGCCGAACCGTCGGCCGGGGCCACCATGATGCGGGAGCGATAGGCGTCGGCGTCGGGATCGATCCAGCGTTCCACCCACGCGACCCTCTGCCCGTCGGGAGAAAGCTGGACGTCGCCGACAAAGCGCATCTGCAGGAGATCCCGCGAGGTGATCAGGCGCCTCGTGCGCGGTGCGCTGTCCACGGCTTCTCCGTCCTTTCAGGCGACCCCCCGCCGCCGGCGCCCTTGCGCTCGGAGGCGGCGGCCATCTCGACGAGGCCCAGCGCCACTACCGCAAGGGCCATGTGGAGCAGCGTGAAGGGGCGGCCGCCGGTAATACCCGTGAAGATGGCAAGCCCGGTCAAGAACGGCAAAAGAGGCGTCAGCCGGGCCGCGGTTCTCAGAGCAGGCTTCGGCATCCCGGGCCGGGGGCGAAGGGCAACGAACGCCAGGAGGGCAACGAGCGCGCCGATGATGACGTGAGTCTCCCAGATACGCTCACTTCGGACGAGGCCCGCGAATCGCCCCAGCCCCAGCAAGAGCTGGATGTAGAAGAGCACTCGGACGAGAAGGGTCACCGAAGTCCCCCTTTCCATGGCCGCACGATCCCACTCTACCGGAGGCCGCCCGGCCTGCCAAGGTGCTCCTATACCCCCGGTTGATACCAGGAGAAAGGAAAACGCCTCCGAACTCTTACCGGGGCCGGCTGCGCGAGAGGAGCGCGTGGGACCTGAGGAGTGCGGGGACGACGCTACGCCCAGGGGGGTAGGACGCGGTGAACAAGAGGGCGAAGACGGTGGTCCTGGTGGTGGCGGCCGCCTTCGTGGCGGCGGCCGTGTCAGGGGTGGTAATGGCTGCCAGCACGCCCGAACGCATCCAGTTGGCGATGAGTGACTTTGCCTTCAACCCCAACCAGCTGGCGCTTCAGGCGGGGAAGGTGTACGAGATCACGCTGGTCAACCGCGGCACCGCCGAACACGAACTCATGATCGGCCGCGGCAGCCGGATGGCAGGCGACGAACAAGGCGGCGAGATGCACGGGTACGCGGAGAACTTCTTCGAGGGCATTGAGGTGACCGTGGAGTTCGAGGGTGGTATGGTGGAGACCGGGGAACTGGACGAGGTGGAGGTGGAGCCCGGCGGCGAAGTGAAGATTACCTTCACCGTCCCCGCCGGCAAGCAGGGTTCCTGGGAGATGGCGTGCTTCGTGCCGGGGCATTACGAGCTCGGCATGCACGGGTCGCTCACGGTGCGCTAGGGCGGTCCGGAGCGCTTCCCGCACGCAAGCTGGCCCGCGGCCCCCGAGGGTTTGCCCTCTACCCTGCTCCCCCCGGGGGCCGCTTCCGGAAGCTCGTGGGGGCCGTGAGGCCCCCGCGAGCGTTCTCTCGCCGACGGGCGAGCTTTGACGAACACTCACCCGACACCGGTCGTGCCTGATTGAGGCGGCCCCATGCGCTTCAGCTCTTCCAGGGCTTCCTCCACCGCTTTGGCCTCCTGGCGCAGGTTGCTGAGGTAGGCCTCCAGCCACTCGATGCGCTCCTGCCGGGTGATGAAGCGCCGGCGAAACCCCAGCGGCCCGCGGGCCCAGGGCGCGCCCCGGTGCATGCCCATTCCCATGCCGGGGCCATGGCCCATCATCCCGCCGCCGTACATTCCGCCGCAGCCGTGCATCTGTGCACTCACCCCCCTTCCTCCGTCTCCGGGCTCAGGGGCGAACGGCTCGAGGTTCCCGGGGGCCCCATGCCGCGCAGGCGCTCGTAAGCATCCAGGAACGCGTCGATCTCCCGGCGCCGCTGCCTGAGCTGCGCGGCCGCCTCGTCCAGCACCTGCCAGCCCGCGGCGGTCAGCGTGTAGCTGCGCCGGGCCGGGCCGAACTCGCCGGCCTGCCAGGAGGAGCTGACCAGGCCGCGCCGTTCAAGGGCACGCAGCCAGCGGTACAGAGTGCCGGGGAGAAGGGGCGGGCCGGCAAAGCCGGGTCGCCCGCCGTACCGTTCGAGGAGGTGGTAGCCGTGAGAAGGCCCCTCGGCCAGCCTGAGGAGGATCCAGGGCAGGAAGAGGAAGGCTCCCCGCGGGCCCCCAAACGGCGGCATCATGGGCCCCCTGTGCGGCCCGCGGCCCGGCCCCCCGGCACCTCCCATGCAGCCCCGCACCAGCTCCGACCCCGCCCCTTTCGCACGGGCGACTTAACCTTCCTGCACTTATATTCGTACGGAATATATCTTCCCCGTCAAGCCCCTGCAGGCAGGACCTCTCACCGATCGGGCAGGCCAACCCGTACGCGGGTGCCGCGCCCGGGCCAGGTGTCCAGGTCAATCTGGCCGCCGTGCGCCTCAACAATGGCGTGGGCGATGGCGAGCCCGAGCCCCGCGCCCGAAGAGTTGCGCCCGTTGGCCGCTCGTTTACGCTCCACCCGGAAGAAGGGCTCGAAAGCCCGCGCCGCCTGTTCGGGTGTCATGCCCGGGCCAGAGTCGGCCACCTCGATCACCACGCTCCCCGCCTGCCGCGCCAGGCGCACCTGGACGATGCCCTCGGCAGCACTGACTTCGATAGCGTTGCGGAGCAAGTTGGTGACCAGCCGCGAGATAGCCTGCCCGTCGCACGTGGCCTCCAGCCGGTCGGGCATGTCGGCCACCACGGTAACGCCCCCCTGCTCGGCAAGGTGCCGCACGTCCTCGAGCGCCTGCCGTACGGCCGCTACCATGTCCGTCCCCGGCGCGGGCTGCACCAGGCCGCCTCGCGCGTAGCGCGCCAGCGCCAGCAGGTCGTCGGCCAGCCTCCCCAGGCGCACCACCTGGCCCAGGGCGCGTTCGAGGGCGGCCCGGCACGATGGCGGGTCGGACCGCTCCCGCAGCGCCACCTCGAGGTCAGCCCGAAGCGCCCCGAGAGGGGTGCGCAGTTCGTGGGAAGCGTCGTCGACGAAACGTGCCTGGGTGGCCATCGCCTCCCCAACCCGGGCCATCATCGTGTTGAACAGGTCAGCCAGCTGCTCCAGCGTGACGTCGCCTTCGGCGGGCGGCACCTGCACCTTCAGGGTCTCGGGGCTGATGCGCTGCGCCTCCACAATGCGCGTGACCGCGTCGATCATGTTTTGAAGCGGCGCAAAGGCCCGTCGTGCTGACCCGAAGGCCACCCCGCTCACCAGGAGCGTCCCGGCAAGTCCCAGCCCGGCAAGCCACATCCTCAGCCCGGCCAGTGTTTCGGCCACATCGTCCAGTTCCTCGACCAGGACCGGCCCCCCGCTTGCCGCCGCCCGCGCCACCCGCACGTCGCCGGGCGCCGGCCACAGCCACGCAAGCGCAGAGCGTTCGGGCCCATCGGGGCCGCCGGTGTGGATGCTCCAGACGAGGTGGTCGGCCTCCAGTTCGTGGGGGGCGTCCTCCTTCTCGTCTCCCTCCTCGTGGTCGTCCCGCTCGTCAGACTTCGCCGTCCGGCCTGCCTGGTCGGGCGAGCGGGCCGGCGCCCGCAACGTGGTAAGCGCCCGGCTGTCGGCCTGGCGGATGAGAAGCGACGCCGCCGCCGTGTAAGCAACCACCAGCATGGCCGCCATCACCACCACCAGAAGCGCCGCGGTGGTTACCGCCAGCCGCACCGGGAACCGGCGCCGCCAGATCTCCAGCGGCCTCACGGCGACCGCCGCCCCCCGGCGGCCGGCGGCCGGTCATCCTCGTGCCCCTGTTTGCCCTCTTCCACGTCCAGGTAATAGCCCACCTGGCGGCGACTGCGGACGGTGACCCGGGATCCGGCGGCCTGGAGCTTCTTGCGGAGGTTCTTGAGGTGCGACCACAGCGCCTCGTCCGACGCCTCCCAGGGTTCAGGCCAGGCCGCGTCGGCCAGCGCCCGCGCCGGGACGGGCCGCCCCCGGGCCTGCACCAGCGCCTGCAAGATGTCGAACTCCCGGGGGGTCAACAGGACGCTTCGGTTTCCACAGCGTACGGCCACGCCCTTCCGGTCGAGCACAAAGTCGCCGAAGCAGGGCTCCCCAGGGGAGCCGGCGGCGCGCCGGATGAGGGCCTTGATACGCGCCACCAGCTCCTCGAAGGCGAAGGGCTTGACCAGGTAGTCGTCGGCCCCGGCCTCGAGGCCCCCCACCCGGTCGCTGACCCGGTCCAGGGCCGTGAGCATCAGAACCGGGACCTGCTGGCCGCGCCGCCGCAGCTCGGCCAGCACGGTCTCGCCGCTGACGCCGGGCAGGCGCCGGTCGAGTATGACCGCATCGTAATGGCGGTCGGCGAGGAACAGCAGCGCTTCCTCCCCGTCCGCCGCCGTGTCCACCGTGAAATGGGCAGACACGAGGCCCCGGCTTACGGCCGCCCGCGTCGCCGGGTCATCTTCCACCACCAAAATCCGCACGAGCCTCCCGCCTCGCTCCGCTCAAAGCCCCTGCCGCCGGCCGGCCGCCGACACTTCGCCGGCGCTGCCCGGCGGGCGCCGGCCGAGCAGCCGCTCGGCGGCGATGAGCAGGGCCAGGGCCAGAAGCGCTCCCGCCGCCAGCCGCAGCGAGGTCAGGCGCACGTCCGAGCCGGCGCCGAGGGCGTGAAGGGCCGCCAACCCCAGAGCCGCGGGCGCCATGTCGTGCAGCAGGCGAAACACATTCATTCCCACTCTCTTCTTCGCATCGAACGCTACCAACGTCAGGCCCCATCCGTAAAGAGCCAGCGTTCCGAGCCCCGTCCAGAAGGGCCGGTACGGTGCGGCGAGCGGGACCAGCAACGCCTTCCAGGTAAACGGTATGGTGGGGTCATGGCGCAGCAGCAGGACGTGGACGAGAGCGCCGGTCCACCCCGCCACGGCCAGGGCCGTGTGCAGGTAGTGGAGCGGGTGAACCCACCCGGGCCGGGCCCGCACCGCCATCCTGGCAGCGTGTCCCAGAACGGCCGACGCGGCGAAAAGCCACAGGGCACCCACCCCCGCAGCCCGGGAGATCACCCAGACGGACACCTGTACGTCCCCACCTTCCCGCACCCCGTACGCCAGAACGCCTCGGCCGGCGGCACCTGCCCCAGAAGGTAGGGCGTCGCATCCGGCCCCCCGATGAGCAGGGCTTTGGCCAGCACCTCCGCCGTGGCCGCCGAGCGCGCTACCACCGTCACCATCTCCAGGCCGCTGTCCGCCGGGGCCTGCGTGCGGGGGTCGATGAGGTGGTGCGCCCGGCCAGGCGGGCCCACCCAGCGCCGGGCGGTCGCCGAGGTGGCCACGCCCCCACGCCGCACCCGCAGTGCGTGCGGCAGGCCAAGCCCCCGCATCGGGAGCGCAATGCGCCACGGCGGCATGCCGTCCTTGGCCAACCCTGCGATGTCGCCCCCGGCGTCCACCAGGGCAGCGGGAAACCGGGAAGCCAGCCGGCGCAGCGAACTGTCCGCGGCCAGACCCTTGACGATCCCGCCCAGGTCTAACCGAGCTCCTTGTTCCAGACGGACGGCACGCGCCACCGGATCCAGCGTCAAGGGAAGCGCACGGGGTGCGAACCCGCTCCCGCCGGGCGCCACGAGGCGAGGTGACGGGGACTCGGGCACCGGCGCCTGGAAAGCGGGGTCTCCCGGCCGGATTCGCCCGGGCATTTCCCGGAAATCCCGGTCGTATCCCCACCGCTCCAGGGCGGGCAGAATCGACGGATCGAACAGCCCGCCCGTGAGCCGGTGCGCCCGGGCCGCGGCACTCAGCGCGGCGTACAGGAGCGGCGACACCACGCACCACTGCCCCGCAAGGCGGTTCAGGCGGCTCAGCTCCGACTCGGGGTCGAAGCGCGTCAACCTCCGCTCGACCTCCTGGAACCACGCCGCCTCTGCTGCCAGCACCTGGCGGGCCGCTTCCGCGTCGGACCGGGGCACCCGCACCGCCAGGCTGATCGTGCTGCCCATGGCTCGCAGGCTGGCGCGGAGTTCCACGAAGTCCTGCCCGAAGCCGCTCGCGCTAGGACGGGCGGCTGCGGGCATCGGGCGCTCGACGGCTCGGGGCCGGGCGGGCGAAGCCGAACTCAAAAGCGGCGCCATGCTCCTCTTCCCACCCGTCGTCGCCATCGTCCTCGTCCTCGCGATCCCAGAATGCCTCGCGGGGTGGATCGTCTTCGCGCTCCGGCTCCCAGTCCCCAAAGCCCCCGGCAAACCCGCCGTCCCGGAAGCCGAACTCTTCTCGCCGCGCCGGGGGCTCCAGGGGACGCTGCCGGTCTGCCGTGGCACCCTCTCCGGCACGCCCGGCCGGCGCGCCCCCGTTGAGGATGGCGGCAAGCGCCCAGGAAAAGACGCCGGCCCCTCCCAGGATGGCGACCCACCTCAGCCACCAGGCCCCGGACCGGCCGCCGCCGCCGGGGCGCTGGGGAGACGTCACGCTGCTCATCCCTGCGCTCCCCTCCCTTTCTCCGGGAGCACCGTACCAGACGAACCTGGAGCGAACCTGAAGCGAGGGGAGCGGGGCTGGCTCACGGCCCGGGCTGGCGTACCGGGATCTCTATGGTGAGCTCGCCACCGTGCTCGAAGACCAGCACGGCCTGGAACCGGTCGCCCTCCTCGAGCTTGCGGGTAAGCCCGATCAGCATGGCGTGGAGCCCGCCGGGCGTGAGTTGCACCCGGCCACCCGGCGGCACCTCAATGCGCTCGACCCGGCGCATCCGCATCACGTTGTTCTCGATGCGGGTCTCGTGGAGCTCGATGGCGCGGGCCACGTCGCTCCTGACGGCCACCAGGGCGTCCGGTCGGTCCCCCCGGTTGACCAGGGTCATGTAGACGGCGCTGGTGGCCCCCATTCCGGGAGCCGGGCGGGCCCAGGCGCCCTCCACGTGCACCGTTCCCCCGTACGCGGGAGCCGCCGGCGGCGGCTGCTCGCCACCCGAGGTGGCCGCCCGGGCAACCTGGCCCGCGTCCGCGGGCCGCTGCGCCTTGACCGGCTCTCGCAGCACGAGCCGCACGTCGTGGACGATGTCCTCCACCTTGCTTCCGTGCGGGAACATGGCTCGCATCTGCCCCGACGGCCCTATCAGGTAGATGAGGGCGGTGTGGTTCATGAGGTAGCCGGCGCCCGACCCCGGCACGGGCACCTTCTCCGCAACGACCCCGTACTGGGCGGTTACCTGGGACACAGCCTGTGGCGTGCCGGTGAGCCCCAAGATGGCCGCGTCGAAGTACCCCAGGTACTCCCTCAGCCGTCCGGGGGTGTCCCGCTCCGGATCAACGCTGATGAAAAGCAGCGCCACGCGCTCTGTGTCACGCCCGAGCGCCTGGCGAATCCCTTTGTACTGAAGCATCGTAGCCGGACACACGTCCGGGCAGAACGTGTATCCGAAAAACATCAGAACCGCCTTGCCGCGCAGGCTCGCAAGTTGAAACGGCCGGCCCCACTGGTCGGTCAGCGTGAAGTCCGCCACGGGATAGGGCGGTGTGACCGCCATCCCGCGCAACTCCGGGGTTGCGGGGCGGGTCAGCGCGAAGGCGACGGCGGCTGCCGCGCCCAGCAGCACCCATGCCGCGATGCCCGCCGCGAATGGCTTACCCCTCCGCATACAAGTGGCCTCCTCGCCTGGTGTGGAGTGCGAACGGGGCGTGTCTCGGGGCGGTTGGAAAACGGCCCCTGTACCGCCGCCCTTTTTATAGCACGGATGGCAGCGGTTCGCATTATCGATAGCCTGGCAGGAGGGGTTGGTTGCAACCCGTAAATCCGGGAACCGAGGTTCCTTCACTCGTGCGCCGGAAGGTGAGCGTGGGTGGGGTTGGGTAAGGCGGGCGTTGTGGCCGTCGTCTCAGGACTCGTGCTCCTGTTTTCGGTGGTCGCCTCAGCGGCGCAGGTGCTCCCCCCTCCGGAAGTGCCCCAGGGTATGCTGACCATCAGCGAGTACTGGGGCCTCGGCGCCGTCGTGGGCGAAGGGGACGCTCGCATCGCCGTCCGGGTGATGCGGCTGCGCACCGCCGGCGAACCGCCCGAGTTCGGGGTGGAACTGGTGATCCCCGCCGCTGCTCCGGATGACATCGACGTGAGCGCCACCGTTCCCGATAGCGCCGTGCCGGGCACCCTCGAGGCCCTTCAGGCCATGCTGGCACAGCGCAAGCAGCTCGAGTCCCAGACGCGGGACGAGGCGGTGGTGGCGTACAGCCCGGTGCCGGACCTGATCATCACGCTCGTGCAGCGGGGCCGCACGCAGACCGCGGTGGTTTTCATCCAGGGGGAGGCCGTCTCCCTCCCGGCGGAGAAGGGGCTGGCGCAGCTGCGCGATCTCCTGCTGAGGGCGCAGGGCCGGATCCGGGAATTGCGCCAGCAACCCTGACGCTTTCAGCGCCAGGCTTCAGGCACCTACCGCGATCAGGGCCATGGTGCCCAGCATGTACAGGGAAGCGAACTTGTAGAGGCCGAAGTCGAGAGCCGGCGACGGCCGCAGCGCGCCGGCGGCCGCCGCAGCCACCAGCGCGCCGCACAGCACCCACATGACCAAGAGAGCCGCCGCGCTCAGCCCCACCAGGTACGCCGCCACCGCGATGGTGACCACCGCGGCCACGCTGGAGGCGGCCACGACGGACCGGGCAGGGCATTCCCCAAGCGTGTTGGGCAGCACGGGAACTCCCGCCCGCCGGTACTCTTCCGCATGCCGAATGCTGAACGTCACCATGTGCGTGGGAATCCACAGCACCACGGCCGCGGCCAGCAGGACCCCAATCGCATCCAGGCCGCCGGCCCTGAGCGTCCGGCCTGCCAGCACGGGCATCCCGCCCGCGATGCCGCCCCAGACGATGGACCAGGCCGTGCGCCGCTTGAGCCACAGCGTGTAAACCACCACGTCGAAGAAGAAGCCCGCCAGCACCACCAGGCCATACGGCACGGACATGGCCAGCGCCCAGCCCAACCCGGCCCCAACGGACACCACGCCAACCCACAGCGCCTCGCGCGGGCTGACCCGGCCGGTGGGGATGGGGCGGCGCGCCGTCCGCCCCATGCACGCGTCGATGTCCCGGTCGCAGAACATGTTGATGAGGGTACTGCCGGAGATGGCAAGCCAGAGGCTGCCCGCCACCCCAACGAGCGCCCCCCACCCCGGCGCGCTCGGCCGGGCGCTCAGGTACCCTGCCAGCCCCGTGGCCAGCAGCAGCCCCGTCTGCAGGGGTTTGGTCATGGCCACGTACGCGCTCAGCCTGGTCGTAAGCTGCATGCCCGGTTGCTTTTCCCGTCTCTTGCCCTCGTCCCGGATGCACCGAAAGCCCGCGTTGGGGCCTGCGCAGTCCGGCCGTGACCGCCCGGAACGCGAGGCCGACCCGAGGCTGACCGTGCGGCCGTGCCCAGGCACATC
>JBFMCJ010000015.1 GCA_040754675.1 Bacillota bacterium | reverse complement strand
CACCACGCCCTCAAGAACAGCCACAAGACGAAGATCCCCACCAGGACGGTGAGGGGGCGAAGCCATCGCCCGATGCGGCGCAGCGCTGCCACAGGGGCCCTCTCCACCCGTCACCCCTTTCCATAAAGTGGCCGAAATGGCGCCCGCCTATTCGCCGGCGCCTTGAGCTCTGCCGTTTGACACCGGCGGGGGGAGACGTTTTAGAATAGGCCGGCTGGTGTACGGCGGGGTGCCAAGCGACGCCAATCTGGTTCGGGAACAGGGAGGACCGGTCCGTGGCAAGCGAACACCTGCACGTGTTGAACGAAGCCAACTGGGACCAGGAGGTGCTGAAGAGCACCCAGCCCGTGCTGGTTGACTTCTGGGCCGAATGGTGCGGCCCGTGCCTGCGCATCGCCCCCATCGTGGAGGCCATCGCGGGTGAGTACGCCGGGCGGCTGAAGGTCGGCAAGCTCAACGTGGACGAAAACCCCGACCTGGCCAGCCGCTACGGGGTGATGAGCATCCCGACGCTGATGATCTTTCGCGACGGGGAGCCGGTGGAGTTCATCGTGGGGCTTCAGCCCAAGTCCGCGCTCACACGGCG
The DNA here is from genome assembly GCA_040754675.1 of Bacillota bacterium. Taxonomy (NCBI): domain Bacteria; kingdom Bacillati; phylum Bacillota; species Bacillota bacterium. The sequence goes on along the minus strand of JBFMCJ010000015.1, from coordinate 20,706 downwards.
CATCGACGCCGTGCTCCATTCCGCTCGCGCCTGACAGAGAAGCTCACTGCCGGCAGAAGAGGGTTTTCCAGGTGCCGGCAGGAAAATGGAAAGGCCAGGCGTATCTGGAAGGGCAAGAGGGAAGGGTATACGGCAGGGTGCAGGGTTGACGAAGCGGGCGCCTCGCGGCGGCGCTCCGGGGGTCAATACCGGGGCCACGCCCACTAAGGGGCGGGAGGGCGGTGAGCGTGGCGGTGAAGAAGAAGGAGCCCGAGAAGAAGGACGCCAAGAAGAAGAAGTAACCTTCCTACGGGCGTGTCGGCCATCGATTTTACGGGCGGGGGAGCGGCACAGGCCGCGCGGCGTGCCGCTCCCCTCTGCTCTCAGACGACGGCCCCGTGGCGCTTCATGATCCGCACTGCCTCGCCGGCGCGGGCCTCCGGGACGACGGCCGTCACGATGTAAGCCGTGAGCCGGGCCGAAGGGCCGGCAGCGAGGCCGCTCGCCGACGGGTGGGCGGCGAGGGCTGCTCCGGTGTCGGGGTCCAAAGACCTGACCCCCATGGTGAGGGTAGCAAGGGATTCGACACGCCCGGAAAGCGGCTGGAACGGGTGGTCCGGGACGTCGCCCGGATACTGCGAGACGCGGTCCACCTGGACGCCTTCGAACCCCGCCCTCCGCAGGGCTTCAGCGGCGCGGCTTGCGTCCTGGGCCTGCTCAAAAGAACCGATGACGGTTCGGCGCCCCAAAGGGAGCTGCATGAAGCCGGACCTCCCGAATCGATAGCGTGTGCCTTAACATGTTCCCCGGGTGAGACGTCTCATGCAAGATGGCGAGCGGCCGGCTGGAGCTGGCCTTCTCATTGAGGGTGTGGTCATCTATCCTGGCCTGGCAGGACTCCCCCGGGGGGCGGCAGAGCCCGGGGCGGCCGGCGCTTCGGCGGGGGAACCGATCCCGGACGGTGCGGTCTGGATCTCGGGCGGCCTCATCCGCGCCGTTGGCCCCCTGGAGGCCGTGGCTGCCGCGGCCGGCGCCGATACCCCGCGTCTCGACGGCCAGGGCGCCGTGGCGCTTCCCGGCCTCTGGGACAGCCATATTCACCTGGGAAGCTGGGCCCTGGCGCGCCGGCGGGTGGACCTGGGCGGCTGCCGCTCCCTGGACGAAGTGATCGAGACCTTGAGCCCGCACGCAGAAGCGTTGCCTGCGGGGGAGTGGCTCGAGGGGCAGGGTCTGGCCCTCAACGCCCTGGCAGAAGGCCCGGGAGTGGACGGGCGCTTCCTTGACGCCCTTGCCCATCGGCCGGTGCTGCTGTGGTCGCACGACATGCACACTGTGCTGATGAACCGCGCCGCCATGGTGGCGGCCGGCGTGGGTACGGGGTTCGAAAGCTGGCCGCCCGGATCCGTCGTGGGGCGGGATCCCCGCACGGGTGAGCTCACCGGCGTCTTCCGGGAGAAGGCCATCGAGCTCGTCATGCAGTCGGTTCCGCAGCCGAGCCTGCGTGACCTCGCCGGTCGTATCGAGTCGGCCCAGGTCGAACTCTTCCGGCGCGGGCTGGTCGGAGTCCACAGCCCGGAGGGGCCCGACGTGCTGGGCGCGCTGGGCGTGCTGCGCGAGCAGGGCCGGCTGAGGGTGAAGGTGCGGCTCCTGCCGCCGGCCTCGATGCTGGACACGCTGCGGTCCGCGGGAATCCGCCAGGGGTTCGGGGACGAATACCTGAAGCTGGGGCCCGTCAAGGCCTTCGCCGACGGGTCGCTGGGATCCCTGACGGCGGCACTGCTCTCTCCGTACTCGGGCCTGCCCGACCCGGCCTACGCGGGTGAGCTGTTGATGGACGGCCCGGCGGTAGAGGACCTGGCCCTGCGGGCAGCAGAGGCCGGATTCGCGGTCGCCGTGCATGCCATCGGGGACCGGGCGTGCAGGGCGGTGCTGGACGGGGTGCAGGCCGCAAGGAGACGGGGGATGGCACCGCTTCCCTTCCCTTCACGGATCGAGCACGTTCAGCTCGTTGCCCGGGAGGACGTGCAGCGCCTGGCAGCTCTCGGCGTCGTTGCGTCCATGCAACCCATCCACGCGCCGGGCGACCGGCCCGCTGCCGAGCGCTACTGGAAGGGGCGCACCGCCTGCGCCTACGCGTTCCGTTGGATCCTGGAGGCGGGGGCGGTGCTGGCGTTCGGCAGCGACGCCCCGGTGGAAAGCGTCGACCCGCTGGAGGGCATCTACGCTGCGGTGGTGCGGAGTTCGCCGGGAGGACGCGATGGCACCGCCAGCCCGTGGCACCCCGAGCAAGCGCTGGCCATGCTGGAGGCCGTCAGAGCGTACACGCTGGGGGCGGCCCTCGCGGTGGGCGAGGGCGGCCAGAGGGGGCTTCTGAAGCCCGGCCTGGCGGGCGATGTGGTGCTGCTGAAGCCCGACATCCTGAGCGCGGATCGGGGCGCCGGCGGGCACACGGCTGCCCTCGGCGAGGGCTACCGGGAACAGGCGGCGGCGCTGTTGAGCCAGGCCCGCGTGCTGGCGACCGTCGTCGACGGCCACGTGGTCTACACGGCCTGAAGAGGGCGGGAGGGTGGTTCGTCGCCCTGGCGCGCCCGGTGACGAGTTTCGTTCACGAACGTCGAGGGCGCAGGTGGGCGGAGGCTTGAAAGCGTATTCTACCGCGGGCCGCCGCCCTCGTCTTGCCTGGCGGCGCCTGAAGAGGAGGCGGTGTCTTAGGCCATGGACTTCTACCCCATGTACATCGGAGGCCGGTGGGTTGCGAGCAAGAGCGGCGAGCGGTTTACCAGCCTCAACCCCGCCAACGGCGAGATCCTCGGGGAGGTGGCCAAGGGGGGGCGCGAGGACGCTGAGGCCGCCATCCAGGCAGCGAAAGAGGCGTTCGAGCCCTGGCGCAAGACGCCGGCGCCCCGGCGGGGTGAGATCCTGTTCCGCGCGGCCGAGATCCTCAAGGCTCGCAAGGAGGAGCTTGCCCGCCTCATGACCCGGGAGATGGGCAAGGTGCTCGTGGAGGCCCGGGGGGACGTCCAGGAAGCCATCGACATGACCTACTACATGGCGGGCGAGGGGCGGCGGCTGTTCGGGGAGACGGTGCCCGCCGAGATGCCGAACAAGTTCGCCATGGCTGTGCGGGAGGCCATCGGGGTGGTGGGGGTCATCACGCCCTGGAACTTCCCCATCGCCATCCCGAGCTGGAAGATCATGCCGGCCCTCATCTGCGGCAACACCGTGGTGTTGAAGCCGGCCAGCGATACGCCCATCCTGGCCTACACGCTGGTCAAGATTCTGGAGGAGGCGGGTGTGCCGCCCGGCGTGGTCAACCTGGTCTACGGGCCGGGCAGCACTGTGGGCGAGGCCATCCTGGAACATCCGGACGTGCCGGTCATCACCTTCACGGGTTCAAACCCCGCAGGCGTGCGCGTCAACACCGTGGCGGCACCGCGGCTCAAGCGGGTTCACCTGGAGCTGGGCGGCAAGAACGCCATCATCGTCATGGACGACGCAGACCTGGACCTGGCCGTGGAGGGCATCGTCTGGAGCGCGTTCGGTACGTCGGGGCAGCGCTGCACGGCGGCAAGCCGCGTGATCGCGCACCGCGCCATCAAGGACCAGCTGCTCTCCAGGCTGATGGATCGGGTTCGCCGGATGCGGCTGGGCGACGGCCTGCTCCCGGAGACGGACGTCGGGCCCGTCATCAACCGCGACTCGCTCCACAAGATCCACAGCTACACTGAGATTGCCCGGCAGGAAGGCGCCAGCGTGGCGGTGGGCGGCGAGATCGCCACGGAGGGGGAGCTGGCGAAGGGGTTCTTCTACAAGCCGACCATCTTTGTGGACGTAAAGCCCGAGATGCGGGTGGCGCAGGAGGAGATCTTCGGCCCGGTGACGTCGGTCATCGAGGCAAGAGGTCTGGAGGAGGCCATTGCCATCAACAACCGGGTCAGCTACGGGCTTTCCAGCTCCATCTACACCCGCAACGTCAACACCGCCTTCACGGCCATCCGGGACCTGATGACGGGGCTCGTCTACGTCAACCACGGCACCATCGGCTCGGAGGTGCACCTGCCCTTCGGGGGGATGCGGCAGACGGGCAATGGCCACCGGGAGGCCGGCCAGGCGGCCATCGACTTCTACACCGAGTGGAAGAGCGTCTACGTGGACTTCAGCGGCAAGCTGCAGCGGGCGCAGATCGACATTCCTGCAGAGCCTGCAGCGGCCGCAGCGTCGGCGCGGTGAACGGCGCCGGAGAAGGCCGCGCGGCGAGGGAAGGGAAAGGCCCCGGGGTGCTGCAGCCACCCGGGGCCTTCGTTCGCCATGGGCTTTGGTCCGTCGTGCGGCGCCGGCGTGCGGGTGGCGCCGGCGAGAGCGTTCAGCCGCCCGCGCTGGCGCCGCCCAGGCCGGGCCGGGTCTGGCTTTCCGGATCGAGCAGCGCGTTCAGCTCGTCGGGCGGCAGGATCTTCTGCTCCAGGGCGATCTCGCGGATCGTGCGCCGGGATTCGTGAGCCTGCTTGGCGAGCGCCGCCGCCCGGTCGTACCCGATTCGGGGCGCAAGCACCGTCACCATGGCCAGGCTCTGCTCGACCAGGCTCTCGCACCGTTCCCTGTCGGCGCGCAGGCCGGCCACCAGCTTATCCTGGAAGTTGCTGGCGCCGCTTGCGAGAAGCTCGATGGACTCAAGCAGACGGTGGGCCATGACCGGCATCATGACGTTGAGTTCGAAGTTGCCGTGCTGGCCGCAGATCATGACGGTGGTGTCGTTGCCCATCACCTGAGCGCAGATCATCATGAGCGACTCGGCGATGACCGGGTTCACCTTGCCGGGCATGATGGACGAGCCCGGCTGCGTCGCCGGGATCAACACCTCGCCGATGCCGCAGCGCGGCCCCGAGCCCAGCCACCGGACGTCGTTGGCGATCTTCATCAGGGCCACGGCCGCCGTTCGCAGCGCGCCGCTGGCCTGCACCACGGCGTCCTTGGCGGCCTGAGCCTCAAAGTGGTTGTCGGCCTCCCGGAACGGCTGCCCGGTCAGCAGCGACAGGCGTTCGATGGCCTTCGCTGCAAACTCGGGGTGCGCGTTGATGCCCGTTCCGACTGCCGTTCCACCCAGCGGAAGTTCGTAGAGGTCCTCGAGCGCCTGCTCGATGCGCCGAATGCTATGGGTGACCTGGCTGGCATAGCCGCTGAACTCCTGCCCCAGCCGGATCGGCGTGGCATCCTGCAGGTGGGTGCGGCCGATCTTGATGATGGGCCAGAACTCCTCGGCCTTCGCGCTCAAACCCGCCTCCAGCCGCCGCAGGGCGGGCAGCAGCTCCTTCGTGATGGCCTCCACGGCAGCCACGTGAATGGCCGCGGGGATCACGTCGTTGCTCGACTGGCACATGTTGACGTGGTCGTTGGGGTGGACCGCCCGGGATCCCCTGGGGGCGCCGAGGATCTCGGCCGCCCGGGTGGCGATCACCTCGTTGGCGTTCATGTTGGTCGATGTGCCGGAGCCGGTTTGAAAGATGTCCACCACGAACTGGTCGTCAAACTTACCCTCGGCCACTTCATGGGCGGCCTGGGTGATGGCCCGGGCGATGCGCGGCTCGAGGAGGCCCAACTGCTCGTTGGTTTCCGCGGCCGCCTGCTTGATGAGGCCCAGGGCCCGGATGAAGCCGCGCCCGAAGCGCAGCTTGCTGATGGGGAAGTTGAGCACCGCGCGCTGAGTCGAGGCGCCGTAGTAAGCGTCCTCGGGTACCTGCATCTCACCCATCGAGTCCTTCTCGATGCGGAACCCCTTCACCACGCATCTCCTCCCCCGTGGCGCCGTAAGTGGCGTTTGCGGTGCCGGCGGCGCCCGCTCCGCCGGCGCGGGCAGGTCGCAGTGCTGCCGGCTGCCCGGATACCACACCCAGCTTAGCGCCCCGGGCGTCGCAGGAATAGGGACAAGTTTCCCTTCATGGCCGGGCGCTTGCTACAATGATGCCACAAGGACAGCTTGTGGAGGCACGAGCGTGGAACGCCAGAAGAAGCTCGACGCCCTGCGCCGAATCGCGATGATCATGAGGCCGGACGGAGCCCTGCTGGTTTTGTTCGGCTTTCTCGCCGGCTGCCTTGACAGGGTGGAGTTCGTCCGTGATCTGGAGGGGGCTTCGACGGCGGTCCAGCTTTCCCTGGACTCGCGGGTGTGGCCGAGGGTGCCCTTCCGGGGCCACATCGACGGGGAGATGATCCTCAACCCCATCGCGTTCGTGGACCTGGCCGCGCTGCGGGACGACGCGGTATACGTCCGCACCGACTTTCCGTGGGGCCAGGAGCCGGAATGGTACCGGGCGGTCGCCCACGATGCGGTGAAGGGGCGCCGCGCGCTGCTCGAAGAGGCCGTCGCGCGGTTGCGACAGCGCATCGACTTCGCCCTGGACGTCTACCGGACGGCCCGGCCGCTGCTCGAACACTCGTCCGAAGAGGAGCATCGCCGGCTCCAGTTCGTGGTCCAGACCGCGCGCCAGGAGATCCAGGCCCTGAGCCGGCAGCTCGCGGAGCTGGAAGCCGAACTCGGCGAACTGCGGCCCTCACAGTAAGCCCAAGGCGTTGGCGCGCCCCGGGCGCTCGTCTTCGCGGGGTAAGTGCTGGGGCGTCGGGTTGCCAACCAGGTAGTACCCGCCCTTCGGTCCGCCCCGAACGGCCACCAGCCCCTTCAGCACCAGAGCCCGGGCCTGCCCCCGGGCGTAGGAGTCGGTGATGTTGAACTGCCTGGCGAGTTCTACCGACCGCACGGGCTGTGCGTAGGATGCGTTGACGTCCTCGAGATAAGCCAGGATGTAGCGCTGAAGCGGCGTAAGGGTCGGGTCGTCCGACGCCTTTCGGCGCCCCTTCTTCCCGGGTTTCGCACCGGTTCTCACAGGGCCCCCACCTCCTGTGCCTCTCAGGGCCTCGCTTCGCCTGCGGGCCGGGGCGGGGATTGACAGCGGGCGCGCGCCGGACCCCGCAGAGACTTCCGTCTCTGCCTCCCCAACCCCTAAGTACCCGGGCGGCACGGTTAGCAATTTCCAGAGCGTTTCAAGAAATTCCTGCGTTTAGGGACTTAGGGGGCTGAACCGCGCGCCGTCGACGGTCAGTCGACCGTGCTCCGGTGGTGTTCCCCGTCGTAGCTGAACAGGGTCTCCTTGCCTTCCACCACCGTCAGGAGGTGGGCGGGTCGCCCCCAGAGCTGGTAGACGTACGGAAGCGTCTTCTCCAGGTGGTCCAGGTCGAGCTCCTGGCCGTCATACTGGTGGCGCAGGAGCAGTTCACCGCTTCCCCGGTAGTCGCCGTCCTCCACCACGATGGACGGAATCCCGCCGTTGGCGAGCCTGGAGGCCAGAGCCTCCCGCACGTCCTCCCACCCGGTGCTCTCCACCTGCCACTCCTCGCCCCGCCGTACGAAGGTGAAGAGCTTGAGTTCCTCGACGATGGCGCGGGTGAGGTAGTTTCGGACGAAGCCCACGTCGCTTTCCAGTTCCCGCACCTCGAAGATTTTCTCTCGCCCCTGCCCGCCTGGAAGATCCAGCCTCCGCCGGTCCTCTTCGTCGGGTTCGTTCCAGCGACGCTCGATGCTCTCGAAGATCTTGAGTCCGAGCAGGTAGGGGTTCATGTGCAGCCGCTGCGGCTGGATCACCCCCGCGTGCATGCGAGCGAACTCCAGCGCGTCGGCCTCGCTCAACTCCTCGTCCCTCATCAGCCTGGCGTGCCAGAACGTGGCCCATCCCTCGTTCATGATCCTGGTCTCGATCTGCGGCCAGAAGTAGAGGGCCTCCTCCCTCACCATGGCGAGAACGTCCCGCTGCCAGGTCTCCAGGTACTCCGAATGCTCCATGATGAAGCGTAAAACGTCCTTCTCCGGCCGCACGGGCCACCGGCGGGCCCGCCGGCGTGCTGCCTGGCCGCCCGACCGGGACGGCGGGCCGCTTTCACCTGAGCCGCTTCGAGGCGCGAAGCCCACCCGCCGGCCCGGTCCCGGCGCGTCGCGCCTTCTGTGTGCGGACGCGGGCGGGTCCGGCTGTTGCAGGGCGAGCCGCTCGTCGAGCGCCCACAGGTCGTCGTAAGGTGTTGACGGCCTGGAACGCCTCCCGTCGCCTGCGCCGTCCGGCTCCTCCTCGTTGTCCTCCGGCAGGGCTGGCGGCCCGACGGGGTGAGGGTCCACCTGTTCGGCCAGCGCCAGTGCTGCGTCCAGCAACTGTTCCACCGCCTGCTTGCCGTAGCGGAACTCGTACCGGGCCAGGCGTTCGGCGTGGGCCGCCATGTTCTCCATCATGAAGTGCGAGGTGCCGGCGAACCGGTAGTTGTGCTTGAAGAAGTCGCTGTGGGCGAGCACGTGGGCGATGACCAGCTTGTTCTGCAGCAGCGTGTTTCCGTCCAGCAGGAAGGCGTAGCAGGGATCCGAGTTGACCACCAGCTCGTAGATGCGGCTCAAGTTGTAGTCGTACTCGGTCTTCATGCGGTGAAAAGCCTTGCCGAAGCTCCAGTGCGAAAAACGGGTGGGCATGCCGTAGGCGCCGACGGTGTAGATCACGTCGGCGGGTGCCACCTCGAAGCGCATCTCGTAAAAGTCCAGACCTTCGGCCCTGGCCTTTTTGATGATGCGCTGTGTCCACTTCTCGAGTTCCAAGAGCTCCCGGTCCGTCACGGCTCGCCCTCACCCCCCTGCCCGGCAGCCCCGGGCACGGCAACTTCCGGCGCCTGTCGCCTGAAGAAGGCCCGAAGCGCCGGGTAGACGTCCGCCTTGTCCCGGATGGTCACCCGCGTGAAGCGGGGGTCCGTGATCTTCTGGTAGACGGACATGAGGGTGCTGTCGTTGTAGTAGCGGGTGCTGACGATCTCGCCGTAGCCGGCGGCGCTGCAGCGTTCGAGGAGTTCCCCCAAGAGCTTGACGCAGCGCGCGTTGTCCGACGGGAAGTTGTCGCCGTCCGAGAAGTGGAAGGCGTAGATGTTGTACTGGTCGGGCGGGAAGCGTTCGTCGATGGTAGCGATGGCAAGCTCGTACGCCGACGAGCACTTGGTGCCGCCGCTTTCGCCTTTGGTGAAGAATTCCTGCTCCGTCACCTCCCGGGCCTTCGTATCGTGCGCGATGAAGACCATCTGCACGTGGCGGTAGCGGGTGCGCAGGAACCGCACCATCCAGAAGTAGAAGCTGCGGGCGATGTACTTCTCGAAGGTGCCCATCGACCCCGAGGTGTCCATCATGGCGATGACCACCGCCGCCGCCTGCATTTCCAGTGCCTCGTCCCACGTCTTGAAGCGCAGGTCCTCGGGCCGGATCGGGTAGAAGCCGGGCTCGCCGTCCAGCGCGTTTCGGCGGAACGCTTCGATGAGCGTGCGGCGCTTGTCGAGGTTGGCCATCGCGCCGTGCCGGCGCACGTCGTTGAACTCGTAGCCGGTCGAGACGAGTTGGGGCCTGCGCTTCTGCTGCAAATTGGGCAGCCCCAGGTCCTCGAAAATGAGTTCCGCAAGCTCGTCGACGGTGATCTCGGCCTCGTAGTAGTCTACGCCGGGCTGATCGCCAGCGCCCCGACCGCGCCCGGGACCGTCCGCGCCGCTTTTCGCAATCACGTCGCCCGGCTGCTCGCTTCCGTCGCCCTGGCCCACGTGGCGCTGCTTTCCGGGGTCGAAGCGGAAGCGGTACTCCTCCAGCGAGCGGATGGGCACCTTCACCACTTTCCTGCCATCGGAGAGGATGATGCTCTCCTCGGCCACCAGATCCGGCAGGTTACGCCGGATGGCGTCCCTCACCTTCTCCTGGTGGCGAAGCTGATCCATCTGCCCTTTGCGGTGCAAAGACCAGTCCTCCCGGTTGATGAGAAAGCCGGGCTGGCTTGTCTCGCTCACCTGCCGTGCGCCTCCTCTCTGCCTGCCACCGGCGGCGCTTCAGCGGTTCAGGAGGCTTCCTGCGTAGCGTGCGAGTTCGCTTGCGCAGACCTCGCAGTAGCCGTGCTCGTCGATGAGACGCCGGATGACTTCGTTGAGCTTCTTGAGCTGGTCGGGGTCCGGCGTCTTGGTGCTGGTGGTGATGCGCACCACGTCCTTCATGTCGGCGAACAGCTTCTTCTCGATGGCCTCCCGCAGCCGCTCGTGCGACCGGTAGTCGAACGTCTTGCCGCGCCGCGCGTACGCCGAGATGCGGATCAGGATCTCCTCCCGGAACGCCTTCTTGGCGCTTTCGGAGACGCCGATCTGCTCCTCGATGGACCGCATCAGCTTCTCGTCGGGCTCCACCTCTTCGCCCGTGATGGGATCCTTGAGCTTCTGCCAGTTGCAGTACGCCTCCACGTTGTCCAGGTAGTTTTCGAACAGCGTCCGGGCGGCCTCTTCATAAGAGTAGACGAACGCCTTCTGGACCTCTTTCTTGGCGATCTCGTCGTATTCGCGCCGGGCGATGGCGATGAACGACAGCAGCCTCTCCCGCATCTCGTCGGTGATGGAAGGATGCGAGTCAAGGCCGTCCTTGAGGGCCCGGAGCACATCCAGCGGGCCGATGCACCGAGCCCCCTTGGTTACCAGGGCGCTCGAGATGCGGTTGATGACGTAGCGGGGATCCACGCCGCTCATGCCCTCGTTGGGATGCTCGGCGCGCAGTTCCTCGACGTCCTTGGGCTTGAAGCCCTCGACCTCCTCGCCGTCGTAGAGCTTCATCTTCTTGACCAGGTCCATGCCCTGTTTCTTCGATTCCTTGAGCCGGGAGAGCACGGAGAACATGGCGGCCACGCGCAGGGCGTGGGGCGCCACGTGGACGTCCCGGATGACGTCGCTTTGCCGGATCAACTTCTCGTAGATGCGCACCTCGTCGCTCACCCGCAGGTTGTACGGGATGGGCATGACGATGATGCGGGAGTGCAGCGCTTCGTTGCGCTTGTTGGAGATGAACGTTCGGTACTCTTCCTCGTTGGTGTGCGCGACGATGACCTCGTCGGCGGAGATGAGGGCGAACCGCCCGGCCTTGAAGTTGCCCTCCTGGGAGAGGCTCAACAGGTTCCAGAGGAACTTCTGGTCAACCTTGAGCATCTCCTGGAACTCCATCAGCCCGCGGTTTGCCACGTTCAACTCGCCGTCGAACCGGTAAGCCCGGGGGTCCGACTCCGAACCGTACTGCGCGATGGTGGAGAAGTCGATGCTCCCCGTGAGCTCGGAGATGTCCTGGCTCTTGGGGTCGGACGGGGTAAAGGTGCCGATGCCGATCCGCCGTTCCTCCGAGAAGACGATCCGCTGCACCGGAACGTCCTCGAACCGGCCGGCGTACTTCTCCTCCAGCATCAACTGGCAGTGCGGGCACAGCGATCCCTCGATCTGCACGCCGAACTCGCGTTCAAAATCGGGCCGGAGCGGCGGCGGGATCAGGTGGAGCGGCTCCTCGTGCATGGGGCACCCCTTGATCCCGTAAAGCGCTCCCTCGTCGGTGCGGGTGTACGCCTCGAGGCCGCGCTTGAGCATGTTGACGATGGTGGACTTGCCGCCGCTGACCGGGCCCATGAGCAGGAGGATCCGCTTGCGCACGTCCAGGCGGCGCGCCGCCGCATGGAAGTACTCTTCTACGAGCCGCTGCAGGGCCCGATCGAGCCCGAACAGCTCCCGCTCGAAGAAGCGGTAGCGCTTCACGCCGTCCCGTTCCTCCACGCCATGGGAGACGATCATGCTGTAGATGCGGGCGTGCGCGTGCTGCGCCGCCCGAGGATGCTTTTTCACGATCTGGAGGTATTCGCCAAAGGTGCCTTCCCAGTGCAGGGCCCTTTCCTGCTCCCGGTACGCCTCCAGCTTCTTAAGAATTTCCATACCATTCCAACCCCCCTTACAATACAAAGCCCGGCCTATGGGTACACAAAGGCCGGCAAGACCCAAGAGAACGGGGCTGCCGGCATCGATGCGCTCTTCTTCGGTTGTCGCTTTTGGTCACGGTGAGCGTGAGGGCACACAACTCGGGAGAAGGTGAAAAAGAGTCGCACAAACCCACGGGACGGCGCGCGACTCCTCGACGCTTGAGACAGGCGGTTTTAAGCGAACGCTCGGTTGTAAGGTGCGAGGCGGGCGGTCTTTTCTGACCCTGCTCCCTACGCAGTCTCGGCGCCCTGACAGGGCTGCCACCTACATTATAGAGGCAACCAGCCCTCCCGTTCTAGGGGTCGGCATACAACTCCTCCCGAGTTAGGGGATGGGGAAGAATACCAGCCTTCGATTGCGGCTCTCACCACCCCATCCTATAATGGTGGCGGCAAAGGCCCAAAGAAATCGAGCGCGTGGGGGGCAGGGGCCAACCAACAGTGCGCCGCACGTGGTGGACGGGCTTGGCCGCTCTGGCCATCGCCGGGGCTCTGGCGTATCTCATCGCCCTGGCGGTGGGGGCGGCCGGGGCCTACTACCTCACGATCCCCGAAGCTCAGGAGAGGGCGCAGGCGCTGCAGGGCAAGGCGGTCCGGGCCCAGGGGATCGTGGATGGCGCCTCCATCCGGTGGGACATGGGCGACATGCGCCTGGCGTTCACCATCCGGGATGAGTCCGATCCGGGCCGCACGCTTGCCGTGACCTACCGGGGAGCGCGGCCGGATGGCCTGGAGGACGGGCGCGCCGTGATCGTGGAAGGCAAGGTGAGCCCAGACGGGAGCGCTCTCGAAGCGACGACCCTGATGGTGCAGTGCCCCTCCCGGTACGAAGCCGAGGTGTCCAAGCTGGGGCGATCTGGCAACACCGCCAGGTAGACCGGGGAGCAGCAAGGTCCGGGCGCCGCCATGGGGAAGCGGGAAAGGGCGTGGGGGGAATTTTGCGCTTATTCGTGATTGTCTTCGCAATGCTTGCCCGGCTCCTCGCACCTGCGGCACATGCGGCCAGCGGCCCGGCCGACTCTCGCCTCTTCGAGGTCTCCCTGGAGCACCTGGTCATCACGCCGGCGCAGGACGCCGGGCATTCGGCCTACGAGGTGCTGGACGTGTTGAGGGTGCGCCCGGTCACGGCGGGAGCGGATGCCGGCGATGCCTTCTGGGTGCCGCTGCCGCCCGGCTATCAAAACCTGCGCGTGCTTGGCGGGTTCCGGGAAGGCAGCGTGCGGGCGGGGCCGGACGGTCTGGAGGGCCTGGTCGCCTGGCGGCCGGCCGAAGGCGATTCGGCCACGCTGGCGGTGGCTTATCAAATCGGCGCGTCGGCCATTGCTCACCCCTGGTCGATTTCGCGGCCGTTTGCGGTGGGCACCCTCTTGGTCATGGTTCACCCCGACGTGCCCTTGGCGGTGGCGGGGGCCGAGGACGCAGGGGACGTGGATCTCGGCGGCAACCGCTACCGGGGCTTCGTCCGGCAGGGCCTGGGAGCCGGCGAATCGGTGCTGCTGGCCCCCCGGAGGGCCGTGACGGCGCCGGGCTTTCCAGGCGGAGCCTGGGGCGTGATCGGGGTGGTGGTTCTGGCTGCGGCCCTGGGTGTGGCCGGGACGCTCGCCTGGCAGGGGCGGGCCCGGCGGGCCCGTGAGGGGCAGCGGCAGCCGCCCGCCCGCACGGCGGACCAGCTGGTGGATGCCGTGCTGGCGCTGGACGCCGAGTACGGGGCGGGTTACCTGGAGGAGGAGGCCTACCACGCTCAACGCGTGGAGCTGCTGCGCGAGATTGCGCGGCATCGCCCGGGCGGTGGAGCGGCGTCGTGATCCGCGCCGAGGGCGTCGTCAAGGAGTTCGGCGGGCGGCCGGTGCTGAACGGGGTGGGCCTGGAGGTGCGCCCCGGCGAGGCGGTCGCCCTTTTCGGGCCAAACGGCGCGGGCAAGAGCACGCTTTTGCGGGTCCTTGCCGGCCTGACCCGGGCCGACCGCGGAGAGGTCCTCATCGACGGGACGCCCGTCCTCGATGCCCCGCCGGAGCTGCGCCGCCGCATCGGGCTGCTCGCGCACCAGAGCTACCTCTACGACAATCTGAGCGGCGAGGAGAACCTGCGGTTCTGGGCCCGCATCTACGGGGTGCGGGATGCCTCCGTCCGGATCGCGGCCTTGCTGAAGCGAGTCGGCCTGTGGGCGTTTGCCGGCGACCCGGTTCGCACCTACTCTCGGGGCATGGTGCAGAGGCTTTCGCTGGCGCGGGTGGCGCTGCATGACCCGGAGCTCTACCTGCTCGACGAACCGTTCACCGGGCTCGACCGAGCGGGTGTGCGCCTGTTGCGGGAGATGCTGGCGGAGTTCAGGGACCGGGGCCGCACGCTTCTGGTGATCTCCCACCGGCCTGACGAGGTGGCCGGCATCTGCGAGCGCTTCTGCGTGCTGGTGGCAGGGCGTATCCGCTACGACCTGACGCCCGCGCCCCCGGCCGGCCTGGACGGGAGTTCGGTGGTACGCCAGCTCGAGGAACTCATCGACCGGGCGGCGGCGCCGAGGTTGGAGCGGCGGCCATGAACTTCTGGAGCCGCACTTACGCCGTCTTCTGGAAAGACCTCCGGGCGGAGTTGCGTACCCGGGAGACGGCGGGCACGACGCTGGTCTTTGCGCTTTTGACCGTGCTCACGTTCAGCTTCGCCTTCGACCCCACCCGCATGGATGCTCGCACCATTCTGCCCGGCACGCTGTGGGTCACCATCTTCTTTGCCGGTACGCTGGGCCTGGGGCGGTCGATGGCGGTGGAGCGGGCCGCTGACACGTTCTCCGGGCTCCTTGCGTCACCGGCCCAACCCGAGGAGGTGTTCGCGGGCAAGTTCCTGGCCAACCTGCTCTTCACCGGCGCCATCGAGGTGGTGCTGGTGCCGGTGCTGGTGGCGCTGTTCCGCACGCCGCTCGTGCAGTGGGGGTGGTTGGTGGCCGTTCTGGCGCTGGGAACGGTGGGCTTCGTCTCGGTCGGCACGCTGCTTGCGGCGGTGGCGTCGACTGCCCGCACAAGCGAACTCTTGCTGCCACTCCTGCTCCTGCCGGTGGCGGTTCCGGTGGCCATCGGCGCGGTGGAGGCGACCGCGGCCATCATCGCCGGCGCGCCGCTGGCGGAGTGGAGCGCGTGGGGCCGGCTGCTCGCTGTCTACGACGTGTTGATGCTGGCAGTGCCGCAGCTGGTGTTCCGCTATCTCCTGGAAAGCTGAGGTGGACGGGGTGCAGGCACGGCGGGGCTTTCGCCACGATTACCTGCTGGCGGCCACCGCGGTCGCCATCGCGGCCGCGCTCTATCTGGTGCTGTGGTGGGTGCCGAACGAGCGCACCATGGGCATCGTCTCCCGCATCTTCTACTTCCACGTGGCAGCGGCGTGGAACGCGTTCCTCGCCTTCTTCGTCGTGCTGGTGGCGAGTGTGGTGTATCTGGTGCGGCGCGACCTGCGCTGGGATCTGCTGGCGGGCGCATCGGCCGAGGTGGGGGTGGTGTTCACCACCATTGCCCTTGCCACCGGCACGCTCTGGAGCCGCCCGGTCTGGAACGTCTGGTGGACGTGGGACCCGAGGCTGACCACCACCACCGTGCTCTGGTTCCTGTACGTCGGGTACCTGGTGCTGCGAAGCGCCATCCCGGGTGAGGACCGCCGGGCGCGGGTGGCTGCCGTCTTCGGGATCGTGGCGTTCGTGGACGTGCCCATCGTCTTCCAATCCATCCGGTGGTGGCGCACCATTCACCCGCAGGTGTTTTCAGCAGGGGAGATCCGCATCGCTCCCGAGATGCTCCTGACGCTCCTGGTGAGCGTGGCGGCCTTCACGCTTCTGTACGTGAGCCTGTGTGCGCTCTCGTATGCGGTCGCCGGCACCCGCTTGCGCCTGGAGCGCCTCAAGGCGCGCCTGCGGTACGGTTGAAAGGAAGGGGAACATCGCACCGTGCTCTTCTTTCAGGTCGCCTACGTGGTCCTGTGGGTCTTGCTCTTGGGCTACACCCTTTACCTGGGCCGCCGCCAGCGCCAGGTGGAGGCGGAACTCGAGCGCCTCTCGCAGGTGATGGCCTCCGAGCCTGCCACGCGGCCCTGAACGCCCGCAGGTCCGGCGCATACTAGGGCCATGAGCGCCCCCAACGTCCGCCGGTTGCTGCGCTTCGCCGCCGCCTTGGTCGTCGCCGCGGTACTCGGCCTTGCGGCGTGGGGCGTCACTTTGGCCGTGCGGGGCGCGTCGGCGCGCCTGGTGCCCGCGGTGCCGGCCCCCCGGCTGCCGCTTCACGCGGTGGTGGTACGCGAGCTGGGCACCGGGCAGTACCTGCTGTACACCGAGATCGAGTTGAAGCCGGGCGACCTGTTCATCAGCGGGTCGGAGCTGGTCTACCGCATCGAGCGGGTCGACTTCGACACGGCGTGGGCCAGGCTCCTGGGCCCGCGGTCCGAGGTGCTGGGGCCCGGGGGCGAGATCCTTGAGCCGGGGCGCGGTCAGGCCGGCTCGCCCTGAGCGTTGCGGGTGAAGCCGGTATAGGCGCGGATGCCGAGGCGGGGGTCGTACTCGCTCCACCCCTCGCCGGCGCCGCCACCCGAGCCCGCCCTGTCGTAGAGGCGACGAACCTGATTGAGCTTCGCGCTGGCCTCGTCCGCGAGGTAAACGATCCAGGCGTTCATGGTGCGGGGCATGACGGGTGCGCCGTGCTCGGGCAGGCCGTGGTGGCTCAGGATGCAGTGCAGGAGTTCCTCCAGCAGGTCGTCCGGAAAGCCCGGAATGGCGCGGGCATGGGCCTCGACCAGGCGGGCGCCCAGGAAGACGTGCCCGAGCAGCTCGCCGGGGCGGGTGTAGACGAAGCCGTGGCCCTGCTGCTCGAACTCCTGGAGCTTGCCAATGTCGTGGAGCAGGATGGCCGCCGTCACCAGGTCGGGGTCGGTGTATTCGGGGTGCAGCGACGAAAGGGCCCGCCCCACCTCGGCCATTTCCAGCACGTGCTCCAGAAGCCCGCCGATGTAAGCGTGGTGGACCTCCTTGGCGGCCGATGAGGTGCAGTAGGCCTGGCGCATGCGGCCCTGGGGGCCCAGGAGGTTCAGGAGAAGCTGGCGAAGCCAGGCGTTGGTGACCTGCGCGATCAGGTCGTCCAGGCGCTTCAGCATCTGTTCGGCCGGGAAGCGTGAGGAGGGCAGGAAGTCCGCCGGATCGACGTGGTCCTCGAGGGTGGCGGCCCGGAGCTTGTGGACCTTGAGCTGAAGCCGGCCGCGGAACTCCTCGACCTCGCCCAGCACACGCACGATGTCGCCGTTTTCAAAGGCCTCGTAGAGCTTGGCGGCGTTGTCCCAGGCCAGGGCGGGAAGCCACCCGGTGCGGTCACCGAGCCGGAGGCGAAGGTAGCGGCGGCGGTCGGCCGTGGTGGCCAGCACCTTGTCCTGGGCCGCGAAGTAGTCCAGGACCGTGTCGCCCCGCTTCAGTGATCCGATCCAGTACTGCTTGGCCATGCCGTCCCGCCCCTCCTGGGCAGAGACTACGGCCCGCAGGAGTTCCCTGTCAACGCCAGGATCGCCGCCAAACCGAAGCGAACTGGTCCCCGGTGGGGGCGCAAGCGATGCCCCCGGCAGGAGGAGACAACAGACCACATGGCGGCCACACCCCTGTTCCGGCCGCGCCAGCAAGCGGTCATTTTCGGTGTCTGCGCGGGCCTGGGGCGCTATTTCGACGTGGATCCCGTGCTGATACGGCTCATCTTCGTGATCCTCGCGTTTTTCGGGGGCGTGGGCATCATCGCGTACGTGGTGCTGGCCATGGTGATGCCTTCCGAGCGCTCCGTGGGCCAGGAGAGCTGGCGGGTGCTCCAGGAAAACGTGCGGGAGATGCAAGGAGCGGCGGTGGTGGCGGGGCAGACCGTGGCCGAGGTGGTGCGGTCGGGGGCGGGCGCCGGGCGGCGCCGCTATCTCCTGGGGCTGATCCTGGTGGTCTTCGGAAGCTTGATGCTGTTGGCCAGGCTCGGGCTTTTCTGGTGGGTGCGGTGGGACCTGCTCTGGCCGCTCTTGCTCGTCGGTCTTGGCATGCTGCTCCTGCTTCGCCGGCCGGGCTCCCGCTGAGGTGGACAGGACGCCGGAGCGGGCGCGGCGGCGGGCAGGGAAGGCGGATACCGGTACGGGGAGGGGAGACCCCACAGTGGAGTTGACCGAAAGGCTTCCGGAAGTGGTGCTGATGGGCCCGGGCCCGTCGCTCGTGCACCCCTCGACCCTGAGGGCCATGGCGACCCCGACGATCGGGCACCTGGACCCCCGTTTTCTTGCCCTCATGGACGAAACCGTTGGCATGCTGCGGGAAGTGTTTCAGACCTCAAACCCGCTGACCCTTCCCGTTTCCGGGACCGGCACGGCCGGGATGGAGACCGCGCTCGCCAACCTGATCCAGCCGGGCGATCGCGTGGTCGTGGTGGTTGCGGGGTATTTCGGCGATCGCATGGTGCAGATGGCAAAACGCCTGGGCGCAGAGGTGGAGGCCATCCAGGTCCCCTGGGGCCACGCGGCCGGTGCCGAGCAATTGGAAGAGGTGCTGCGCCGGGGCACGCCTCCCCGGGTGGTGGCGCTGGTGCACGCGGAGACGTCCACGGGCGTGCTGCAGCCCCTTGGCCCCATCGTCGAGACGGCACACCGGTTCGGCGCACTGGTTGTAGCGGACGCCGTGACGTCGCTGGGGGGCGTGCCGGTGGAGGTGGACCGCGTCGGCATTGACCTCTGCTACTCGGGAAGCCAGAAGTGCCTGGGCTGCCCGCCGGGGCTTGCGCCGGTGACGGCCTCACCGAAGGCCATCGAGGCAATCGAGCACCGGCGGCATGAAGTGTTTTCGTGGTATCTGGACCTGAGGCTGGTGGCGCGCTACTGGGGCAGCGACCGCGTCTACCATCACACGGCGCCCATCAACATGATCTACGCGCTTCATCAGGCTCTGTGCATCATCCGGGAAGAGGGGCTGTCCCCGCGCTTCGCCCGCCACCGAAAAGTGGCCGAAGCCCTGTGGGCCGGTTTGGAGGCGCTGGGACTGAAGCTCGTGGTGAAGGAGCCGCAGTTGAGGGCGCCCACCCTGACCACGGTTTGGGTGCCGGAGGGCGCGGACGACGCGGCGGTGCGGCGGGCCCTGTTAGAAGAGTTTGGCATCGAGATCGGCGGCGGCCTGGGCAACTGGAAAGGCCGGGTGTGGCGCATCGGAACCATGGGCGAGTCGGCCCGGCCGCGCTATGTCTACCAGTTGCTGGGCGCGCTGGGGACGCTTTTGCGGCGAAGCGGCATGCGCGCCGACACGGCGGCGGCGCTGGCCGCGGCGCAGGAGGTTGCCGGCGTGCGGTAACGCCGCTTGCCCCCGGCGCCTTGACGGATCTGAGGTTGAACCATACAATAGGGGCGCTGTGGCGCGCTCGTAGCTCAGTGGATAGAGCGTCGGCCTGCGGAGCCGAAGGCCGGGAGTTCAAGTCTCCCCGAGCGCACCATTTTTTCATGCTTTCCGGCGCGGTACGCCCACGTGAACAAGCTCCCCGTCGCTTCCCGTCCGCGCGTGGCGCTGCCGGCGCCGTCGGAGGTGCGACGTCGCCATCGCGTTGCGGCGGCCCGAGCAGCGTCCGGTTCCGGAGAAGCTGCCCGACGACCCCGCTGTGTTTCAGGGTCTGGGCATCCGCCCCGAGCCGTTCAACGATCAGGATGCCATCGTCATTCGCCGGCAGATGGGACACCGGCCCCGGCTCGCGCTGGGGGTGGTCAGGCGGTGCCGCTACGGCTACCCCCAGGTGCTCATCTTTGCCCCGCTGCAGGTGGCAGGCGACCACGTTTCACCCAACAGCACGCTGTGCTGGCTGTCCTGCCCTCTTCTCGTGCAGGAGATGGACAGGTTGGAGAAGCAGGGCGAGATCGAGCGGTTCGAGCACCTGGCCTCGGCCGACGAGGAGCTGAGGTCTTCGATCGAGGAAGCCCATCGCGCCACCGCCCGTATCCGGAAAGCCCTCGTGCCGGAAGATTGGCTGAAACGGCTCGAAAGCGAGCGTCCCCGAGACTTCTGGATCGTCGCGCAGACCGGCATCTCCGGGATCACGCGGCCCGAACACGTGAAATGCCTGCATGCGCACCTTGCCGATTACCTGGCAAGGGGAACCAACCCCGTGGGCTACGAGGTGGCACGGCTGCTGGAGTCCCAGGGAACGCCCGTCGAAGGTACCGAAACGTGCTGGCGGTTGTGCACGCCTGAAGGTGCCAGCGAACGTATCGCAGAGGAATAGGTCGGAACGTGTCGAATGTCCGGCCCAGGAGCAGCCGCCCGGGGTTGGGTGTTGCGGGCGGAGGTGAGCCCCTTGCCCTGGGCCGTGGAAGCAGGCATCGCGGTGGTTGCCGTGGCCGGCGCCGGATACGCCTTTAACTGGTATCGGGTGCGCAGGCAGCGCCGCCGGTTGCGGTTCATCACGCACAAGGAAAGCCGGCGCCTCCAGTGGTGGAGGACGGTGTTCCTTGTCGCGGTCCTGGGAAGCCTCGTGGGGGCGGCGGTTGCCTTCCTTTCCGGTCTCCTTCTTGTCTAGGAGGGGCGCTTGGCGGGCCAGCATAGTAAGGCAGGGGTTCGCCCGCAAAGCGGTCGGATGAAAGGGGGCCGCGGTTTTCGGTGCCCTGCGATCCGGTATGCGGTCGCACCACGGACCCATCGCGTGCCCCGCTTCGGGCGGTATACCGGGGGTACGCCTACTACTTCTGCAGCCCGGCGTGCAAGGACGCTTTCGACCGGGACCCGAACCGGCATGCGCAAGCGGGCGCCGAGTGCGAACCTCGCGAAGCGACGCCCCCTCCCCGCCGCCACTACCAGTCAGGCTGACAGCCATCGCCACACGTTCGAACCCCGCAGGGCGGCCCCGTAGACGGCTGCAAGAACGGTCAGGCCCGACAAAAGGCCGGCCGCCTC
>JBFMCJ010000014.1 GCA_040754675.1 Bacillota bacterium | reverse complement strand
GCGCCCGGACGACCTCCTGGAGCAAGCCGCCGGAAGAGGTGGGCCGCCACCCCGACGAAAGTGGCCGCTGCGATGAAGTCGGCCAGTGGCCCCAGCGGGTTGCCGTCCCGGATGAGCCAGAAGAGCACGTCCTTCAACAGGACGGTCAACACCCCCGGGCCCGGCCCCAACAGGAAGCCTGCCAGCAAGCCGACCGCGTCGCTGGGATCGTACTTCAAGAACGGGGCACCCGGGACGATGGGAAAGTGGATGGTCATCATGGCCACCGTGGATCCGGCGGCAAGCACCGCCACCTCCGTGATGCGCCGTGGCTCTGCCCTCACCGCTCGATCCTCCCAACGGTATGGTCTAAGAAGGCACGGAAGCCCGGGTACCGGGGTGTAGGCCTCTTGGCCCCTCGTACAGCACCCTCGGTCGGAACAGCCGGTTGGCGGCGTGCTGCTCTGCCACGTGCGCCGCCAGGCCCGCCGTCCGGGCGGCGAGGAAGATGGGCGTGTAGAGTTCGACGGGAATGCCGAGCAGGTAGTAGATGAGCCCCACCGGGTAGTCCGCGTTGGGGAAAAGCCCCTTCTCCCGGTGCATGACCCGTTCCACTGTCTGATAAATCTGATACAGTTCCTGCCCGTCCGGCCGCTTGGCGGCCAGTTGCGGGATGTACTCTTTCAAAAGGTACGCCCGCGGGTCGTACTTCTTCATGTAAACCCGGTGCCCGAACCCCATGATTCGCTCCTTGCGCTGCAGCCGGTCCATGATGTACGCCTCGGCGCCCTGCGCCCCCCCGTGCTGCAGGATTTCCACCAGCATCCGGGCGACGGCCTCGTTGGCGCCGCCGTGGAGCGGGCCCTTGAGCGAAGCGGCCGCCCCGCACACGGCGCCGTAGATGTCCGACAGCGTGGAGGCGATGACCCGGGCCGCGAACGTCGAGTTGGGCATCTCGTGCTCGATGTAGCACGTGAGCGTCATGTCGAAGACCCGGGCGGCCTGGGCGTCGGGCCGGGTTCCCGTGAGCATGTAGAGGAAGTTTTCGGCAAACGTGAGCGCCGGGTCGGGCTTCACCGGAGGCAGCCCTCGAAGCGTCCGGTACACGCCGGCCGTGATGGCGGGCATCCTCGCCAGGATGCGCATGCCCTTGCGCAAGTTGGCCTCCACCGAGGTGTCCCGCAGTTCGTCCGGGTCTTCGAGCCCCGCCATGAACGAAAGGACGGTGCGCTGGCCGTCCATCACCTCCATCCTCGGGGGCAGGATCTGCATCAGCCGCTGAACTTCGTCGGGGAGCGCCGCCTGCCGCTTCAGGCCCGCCTCGAACTCGTTCGCCTCGGCGGGCGACGGCATTCGCCCGTAGATGACCAGGAACGCAACCTCGGGGTAACTCATCTGGCGAGCCAGTTCAATCAGGTCGTAGCCCCGGACCACGATCTGCTCGTGGTCCACGTCGAGGTACGAAATCGAGGTGGCGGTAGCGATGACGCCTTCAAGCCCCGGGCTGTAAGCCTCCGTTGACACTTCGCTCAACCCCCCGTGCGCAAAAGGTCAAGGTCTGCCTGGGTCTCCGAGCGCCGCTGTCAGCGTTCGGCGGCCCGCTTCGAGAGCTCCCGGTCGAAGTTCTCGTACTCCTCGTACCCGATCAGCTCGTAAAGCTCCCGGCGCGTCTGCATGCGATCCAGGAAGCCCGCCTGCGTGCCCCTGTCCCGCAGCGCCGTCAGCGCCTCCTCGATGGCCCGTGCAGCCACCCGCAGCGTGGTCACCGGGAAGATGACCAGCCGGTACCCCATCGCCCGGAACTGCTCCACACTGAGATACGGCGTCTTTCCAAACTCCGTCATGTTGGCGAGAAGCGGGACTTTGAGCTCTTGCGCAAACGCCCGGAACTCCTCCTCTGACTCCAGCGCCTCGGGGAACACCACGTCCGCCCCAGCTTCGGCGTAGAGCCGCGCCCGCCGCACCGCCTCGTCGAAGTTGTGCGTGGCCCTGGCGTCCGTCCTGGCCACGATCAGCAGATCCCGGCGGACCCGCGCGGCCGCCGCCACCTTCTGCGCCATCTCCTCGGCCGGCACCACGGACTTGCCGCTCAGGTGGCCGCACTTCTTGGGCATCTCCTGGTCCTCGATTTGAATCGCGGCCGCCCCCGCATGCTCCAGTTCCCGCACCGCGGCCGCCACGTTGAGGACCTCCCCGAACCCCGTGTCCGCGTCCACGATGATGGGAAGCCCCGTGGCGCGGTAAAGCTGGCGCACCGCATGGGCCAGCTCGGTGAGCGTGAAGATGCCGAGGTCGGGGAGCGCCAGGCTCGCCGAGTAGGCGGCGCCGGAGAAGTACAGGGCCTTGAACCCCACCTTCCGGGCGATGGCGCCCACCAGCGCATTGAACGCCCCCGGCGCCACCACGATGGGCTCCTGTTCGACCAGCCGCCGCAGCGCCGCTCCCGGGCGATCCTCGCCGTCGCGACTCTCAAACAGCCACGCTCCCACGTTCCAGGCCCCCCTCCCAGGTCCCCCGCCGCCGCCCACGGCGGCACGCCGCTGCCGCGGGCCCCCGCCGCGAGGCGCTCAGAGGCGCAGAAGCCCGGCCAGCTTGCGCAGATCCGTCTGGTTCTCCAGGTTCATCACGAACTCGACGACTCTCTGCGCCTGCGAGGGCGTGAAGGCGTCCTCCACGTTGAGCCGGAACTTCTGCACCACCTCGTCGTCGGTCATGGGGTTGCGGGCGTGCCCCCTGGGGTGCCGCACCTCCCTGACGTACTCGGCACCGTCCCGGGTTCGCACCCGGATGCGGTTGGGGATGCCCTCGGGATAGCCGCGGGTCAACTCGGGGTCCTCGTTGAGGGTCGTGCGCTCCTTCAAAAGCTTGCGGATGGCGGGCTCCGTGAACCGCTCCCTGGCGAACGACCGTTTCGTTACCCGGCCATCCAGCAGCGCCACCAGGGTGATGTAGGGCAGGGAGTGGTCGGCCGTCTCCCGGGTCTCGGGCTGCCACTTTTCCGGGTCTTTGGCGATGATCTCGTATGCGGCCTTGAAGGTGTCGATGTGGACGGACTCGATGCGGCCCGGGTCACCGATCTCGCGGCGCAGCTCCAGCGCCGCGTCCACCGCGCTCTGGGCGTGGTACTCCACCGGCCAGAACTTGATGTACGTGTCCAGGATGCGCCGGGGCGGCCGCTTCGTGCTCATGGGCGAAAGCGCCGCCTCGTCGAACGGCACTCCGCCCAGCAGCTGCTTGAAGAAGCCCATCTTGCCGGCAAACGGCTGGAACGGCCCGGTCATCCCCTTCGAGGCCAGCACGGCCCCGAACACGGCGTTGCGTCCCGAGTTGGCGGCCGCGGCGCCCTTCCACATGGAGAGTTCGCCGGCTCGGGTCTGGCGCATGGAGGCGTGGGGGACGGACGAAAGCGAGATCGCGTGCTCGATCTGTTCCACGGAGAGCCCCAGCAGGCGGCCGGCGGCTGCCGCCGCCGCTATGCCGATGTAGTTGACGTGGTCCCATCCGTGCTGGCGCAGGCTTGCCGCATCGCACAGGTTGACCCCGATCTCGTAGGCGATGGCCACCGCCAGGATCAGGTCTCGCCCCGGAAGCCCCTGCCACTCCGCCACGGCGAACAGCGGCGGGATGACGTCGCTGGGGTGAAGCGGTTCCCGGGAGAGGTACGTGTCGTTGAAGTCCAGGTACCGCACCATGACGCCGTTGGCGAACCCGGCCACGTCGGGCGCGGCCGTAAACGGCGTGCCCCACAGCGTGGCGCCGCCGGCCAGCGGGAACTCGAAGGCGTAACCCCGTGCCGCCTTCGGGCTGTCCTCGGCGAACGCAGCCATGGCCACGCCGACAGAATCCAGCACGCGGCGCTTCGCCTCGTGAACGGTGGGCGCCGGCACGTCCTCCCAGCGAACGGATGCAGCGTACTCGGCCAGCATGCGGCTGTATCGGTCGCTCAAGCGCGCGCCCCCCTCTTTTGACCTCGCTGCCTGCCTCGCCTCGCGGCAAACCGGTTCAGCGTGGCGCCCCCGGTTTCCTGGTGGCGGGTAAGGAGGGTATCGCTTCCCGTTTGCAGGCGAGCAAGAGGGAAAACGATTAGCCATACCGAACCCCGCGGCCATCCAGCCGAAGTCTCGTTTGGGGAGGTGCCAGGTCGAGGATGAGGCCGGTGGCGGCTCCTTTTGTACGGGCTTTCATGTCGACGCTTGGGGTACTCGTCTTGCTGGGTGCCTCCGTCGTCTCTGCGGCACCATCGTCACTGCGCATCATGGCGCCGGCGGCACCGGGCGGCGGGTGGGATCAGACGGCCCGAGCGCTGCAGGCGGTGTTGACCGAGCAGCACATCATTGTGGGCGGCGTGGAGGTCTTCAACGTGCCGGGCGCCGGAGGCACCGTCGGCCTGGCGAGGCTGGTCTCCACGGAACGCGGCCGTGGCGATCTGCTCATGGTGACCGGGGCCGTCATGGTGGGCGCCATCCTGACGAACCGGTCGCCCGTGTCCCTCGCACAGACGACGCCCATCGCGCGCCTCACCGGCGAGTACGAGGTGATCGTAGTTCCGGCGAGCTCGCCTTTCCGGACGCTTGGCGAGTTGCTGGAGTCCTTCCGGCGCAACCCGGGGTCCATCTCGTGGGGCGGGGGTTCGGCGGGCGGCATCGACCACATCCTTGCCGGCCTCATTGCCAAAGAGGTGGGCTTCAGCGCCCGTCAGGTCAACTACATCCCGTTCTCCGGCGGCGGCGAGGCCCTGGCCGCGGTGCTGGGCGGCCACGTCTCCGCCGGCATAAGCGGGTACGGCGAGTGGCGGGCGCAGATCGAGGCCGGCCAGTTGCGGGCCCTGGGCATCACCTCTGAGAACCGGCTGCCAGGGGTTGACATCCCGACGCTTCGCGAGCAGGGGCTCAACATTGAACTGGCCAACTGGCGCGGTTTGGTGGCGCCTCCCGGCATCAGCAGCGCCGAGAAGCAGGCGCTGATCGAGGCGGTCGGGGTGGCGGTGAAGACGCTTCAGTGGCAGGATACCCTGGCGCGATACAGCTTGACCGACTACTTCCTGGCCGGCGACGAATTCGCCAGCTTCCTGGCCGATGAAACGCGGCGGGTGCGGGACGTTCTCCTGGAGATCGGCCTGATCAGCCCGTGAGGGCCGGCGCTGCGGGGTCGGGCCCCGCCAGGGGTCCAGCTCCAGGCTACCTTATGGTCGGCCTGGCAGCCGCGGGGCTCGGCCTCTTTTTCATAGCGGGGGCGTACGCCCTGCGGGTTCTTCCAGGTTATGCGCGAATCAGCCCCCGGTTTTTCCCCGTACTGGTCGGCAGCGGCCTGGTCGTGGCCGGGGTGCTACTGGTTCGAAGCGCCCTGAGGGGTGAAGCGCCGGGCGGTGATGCCGCTTGCGACTGGAAGGCGACCGGCCTGGTGGCCGCGGGGCTCTTGCTCCACATGGCGCTCATCGAGCGCGCGGGTTTCATCCTCTCGAGCACGCTGCTCTTTGGGTTGAGCGCGTACGCCCTGGGTAGCCGCCGCCTCGCCGCGAACACGCTGGTCGGACTCATCGTGTCGGCGGCGACTTACCTCGTGTTCACCCGCGGGCTGGGTCTGTCCTTGCCGGCGGGGGTTGTGGGGTAAAGCCGGGCCACCATTGGCACAGGAGGCGAAGCGGGTACGGAGACGATCGGAGCGTTGGTGCACGGCCTGTCGGTTGCCCTGACCCCTGTTAACCTCATGTGGGCGTTCGCCGGGGTGGTGCTCGGCACGGCAGTTGGCATTCTGCCGGGTATCGGCCCCGCCTTGACGATAGCGCTTCTGCTGCCCGTAACGTTTCGGGTCGATCCCACGGGCGCCTTCATCATGTTCGCGGGGATCTACTACGGGGGCATGTACGGGGGTTCCACGTCCGCCATCCTCCTGAACACCCCCGGGGAGAGCGCCTCCATCATCACCGCGGTGGAAGGCAACCAGATGGCCAGGAAGGGGCGGGGCGCCGCGGCCCTGGCAACCGCTGCCATCGGGTCCTTCGTGGCGGGGACAGTGGGCACGATAGGCCTCACCTTCCTTGCGCCGGTCTTGGTCAGGCTTGCGCTGCGGTTCGGGCCGGCCGAGTACTTCGCCCTCATGGTGCTGGCGTTCACCACGGTTTCGTCCGTAATGGGCCGGTCACTCGTGCGGGGACTCACCAGCCTGCTGTTCGGAATGGGCCTGGGGCTGGTCGGCATCGATCTGCAGACCGGGCAAGCGCGGTTCACGCTGGGCGTGCCGGAACTCCTGGACGGCATCGACGTGGTCATCGTGGCCGTTGGGCTCTTTGCGGTGGGGGAGACGCTCTACGTGGCCTCTCGACTGGGCCGGGGCGACGGCGAGCTGACGCCCGTGCGCGGTTCGGTGTGGATGACCAGGGAGGAGTGGGCGAGGTCCTGGAAGGCGTGGCTGCGGGGGGCCATCGTTGGGTTTCCCCTGGGAGCGCTCCCGGCCGGCGGGGCTGAGATCCCCACCTTCTTGAGTTACTCGATCGAAAGGCGGCTCACCCGGCGCCCGGACGAGTTTGGAAAGGGCGCCATCGAGGGGGTGGCCGGTCCCGAAGCGGCCAATAACGCCTCGGCCGCTGGCGTGCTGGTGCCGCTCCTGACGCTGGGGCTGCCGACCTCATCGACCGCGGCCATGATGCTGGCGGGTCTGCAGCAGTACGGGTCGCAGCCCGGGCCGCTGTTGTTTGAACGGGCGCCTGACCTGGTGTGGGGGATGATCGCAAGCCTCTATATCGGCAACCTGATGCTGCTCATCGTGAACCTGCCCCTTGCGGGCATCTGGGTGAGGTTGCTGGCCATTCCGAAGCCGTTGCTGTACGGGGGCATCCTGGTTTTCGCGGCTCTCGGGACCTACAGCCTCAACAGCTCCGTCGTGGACCTGGTGCTGCTCGCTCTGATCGGTGCCGTCGGGTTCGTCATGCGTCGCTACGACTTCCCTCCGGCGCCTGCCATCATCGGCATGATTCTGGGCCCAATGGCGGAGCAGCAATTCCGGCGCGCCCTGGCCATCAGCCAGGGTGATCCCACGGTGTTCCTCACCCACCCGATCTCGGCGGCCCTGCTGGCCACGGCGGCGCTGGTGCTGGTCGGCCCCCGGGCAGTTCGCACCCTTCGCAGCCGGCAGAGGTGGAGGGCCGCCGCCCCGCCCCCACACGAGCCCTATGCCGGCCGCGGCGACGCGCGGTGAACCGCCGCAAACAGGGGCACGGCCAGCAACTGCATGGTCACGGAGAAGGTGACCACCCAGGCGGCCGATACCTCGTAGAGCAGGCCCATGGCCGTGCTCCCCAGGAACCACGCTCCCCCGAAGGCGGTGTTGAAGATCCCGTAGGCACTGCCCCGGACTTCAGGCGGCGCCAGGTCGGCGATGGCCGCCCGCATGATGGTCTCCTGAACGCCCATCACCATGCCCCACAGCGCCACTCCCGCCCACGCGGCCCCCGGTGAGCCGCCAAACGCCAGAACGGTGGCCGGAATGGTGGCGGCCGGCAAAGCGAGCAGGGCTCCCATTCCGATGCGGTCGTACAGCTTGCCGACCACGAGCGCCGTCAGCGCGTCGACGCCCATTGCCAGGGCGAAAGCCAGGGGGATCGACGGGTCGTCCATCAGCCCCCGGGCTTTGATGTGGTACGAGATGAGCTGGAAGTGGGCGAAGCCCGCCACCGCCACGGCCGTGAAGGCAACGTACAGCCAGAACGGACGCCCCAGCCGGGCACGGACGGCCGCGGCCGCGGTGTGCGCGGCCGTGCCCTCCAACGGGCCCGCACGGGGTGCCGGGGCGCCGTTCTCGTCCTGTTCGAACCGGGCCGGGGCCGGGAAGATGGCACGTGCCGCCGCCAGCACGCCCAGCGCGAGCATGGCGGGCGCCAGGAGCACGGCGAACCCTCTCCGGTACCCTTCGCCGGTGAACAGCGCGCCCGCCACCAGCAGCGGCCCGGCGACGGCACCGATCTGGTCCAGCATCTCGTGCAGGCCGAACCCGAACCCCCGGCCCACCTGCCGGGTGGCAAACGACAGCATCACGTCCCGGGAGGGCGTTCGCACGGCTTTGCCGATGCGTTCGAGGAGGACAAGGCCGGCGGCGACCTGCCAGTTGCCGGCGAGGGCCAGGAGCGGCACGGCAAGCAGGTTGACCCCGTAGCCTATCCCCGTCAGGAGCCAGTATCGCCGGATGCGGTCGGTCAGGTAGCCGGAGCCGAGGCGGATGGCATACCCGAGCAGTTCCCCGAGGCCGGCCACGGCACCCACGACGCCGGCGCTCGCGCCCAGCGAAAGCAAGAAGGGGCCGGTCGCGCTGCGGGCCCCCTCGTAGGTCATGTCGGCGAACAGGCTCACGAGGCCCAAAAGAACGATGAAGCGCATCGCGTGCGCCCGGTCCGCGCGAGTGTCCACAGAATGCACGACGCTACCTCCCGCCGTAAACGCCCTGAGGCCAACAGGCATCGGTTTCGACGGCACCTCGAACGCCCCTGCTCGGCCCCGCTTCCATCGCTTCCGGTGACCCGCGTACAATAGGCTCATACCGGAAATCCATGCCCGAGGGAGGCCGGGCGGTGCGGCAGGAGGCGCGGCGGAGGCCGGTTCGGCTCGTTGCGAGCGTGGCGATGGTGGTAGTGGCAGCGGCGGGTATCGCCCTGCTGTCGGCGCGGCCCTTGAGCGCGCTGAAGCCGGGCGAAGAGGTGCTGGTTGCCATCTACCGGCGGGTTGCCCCGGCGGTGGTCAGCCTCAGCAAGGAAGACGGGCAGGGATCGGGTTTCGTCATCGACCCGCGCGGGTACATCGTTACCAACAACCACGTGGTGAGCGGCGCACGCTCCGTGGAGGTCGCGTTCCTCGACGGGACGGTGCTCGAGGGCCGGGTGGTGGGCACCGACCGTGACAGCGACCTCGCCGTGGTGAAGGTGGACGAGCTTCCGCCCGACGTGCAGCCGCTGCAGCTGGGGGACTCGGACACGTTGCAGGTCGGGCAGCAGGCCATCGCCGTTGGCAACCCCTTTGGTCTGAGCGGCACCATGACGGTGGGGATCGTCTCCGGACTTCACCGCACCATCCCGGCCTCGCTGAGCGAGTTCGTTATCCCCGACATCATCCAAACAGACGCCAGCATCAACCCCGGCAACTCGGGAGGCCCGCTGGTGGACTCGTCGGGTCTGGTCATCGGCGTGACCACGGCCATCCGCAGTGCCACGGGGATTTTCCAGGGGGCGGGCTTTGCGGTGCCGGTGAGCCTGGTCAAGCGCGTGGTGCCGGCGCTCATCGAGCGGGGCCGCTACGATTGGCCGTGGCTCGGGGTGAGCGGCACCACCTTGACGCCCCAGCTTGCCCAGGCCAACGGGCTTGCGCGTCAGACGCGGGGCGCTTACGTCGACCGGGTCATCCCGGGTGCACCCGCCGAAAAGGCGGGGCTGCGGGGCACGCAGCGGACGGTTCTGACAGGAGGCCAGCGCGTACCGGTCGGGGGCGACGTGATTGTGGCCATTGACAATACGCCGGTGGCGAGCTTTGACGATCTCCTCGTCTACATCGCCCGCTACACGGAGGTGGGCAAAACGGTGCGGGTGAAGGTGCTGCGGGGCGGGCAGACCCTGGAGTTGCGGGCGCAGCTCGAGGCGCGCCCGGCGCAGGTGCCGGACGAGCGGTAGCCGGGGTTAGAGCGCCAGCGGCGCCACCGACACCCGTGCCAGAAGATCCTCGACCGCCTGGCGACTGATCAGCCCTCCACCGAAGGTGGTCACGTCGGCCGTGCCCGAAGCCACCCCAAGTGCGACGAGTTCGGGGAGGGGAAGCCCCCGTGCCAGCCCCCAGCTCAGCGCCGCCACCATGCTGTCGCCGGCACCGATAGGGTCCACCACCTGTACCTTTGGCGAGCGGGCGACCCAGGCGGCCTCGGGCGTGACGCCGATGGCTCCCGCCGCGCCCAGGGAGACGATCGCGGCTTCGGGGCCGGTGGACATCACGTGGCGGGCCGCCTCTGCGAGCATCACTTCGCCGCTGCCAAACCCCGGGTCGGCTGCGACTTCGAGGTCAGCCTGGTCGCTGCGGGCGAGTTGCAGGAGTTCGGAGCGATTTGGCTTGATGAGGCTGGGCCGCGCGCGGACCCCCAGACGCAGCGCTTCCCCGCTGGTGTCAAGGATCGAAGGCACCCCGGCCTCCCGGCTCTGCGCGATCACCCTCGCGTAGGAGTCGGGTGCCAGGTCCTGCGGCAGGCTGCCGCTGCAGACGACGACCTGGGCCTGAGCAACTAGCGCACTGAGTGCACTTTGAAGTGCTGCCAGGTGCTCGGGTGTGACGTCCAGGTCGCCCTCCTCGTTGATGACGGTGGCATCGCCGCTTCTGGGGTCGACGATGATGGTGCAGGTGCGAGACAAGCCGCCGACCTCAACCAGCGTTGCCGGGATACCTTCCTGTTCCAGGCCCTCCCGGATGAACCGCCCCGTCCACCCGGCAACCAGGCCCACGAGGTGCGGCTCGCCCCCGAGGGCCTTGAGCGCCCGCGCCACGTTGACCCCCTTGCCGCCCGGCACCGTGAGGGTATGCCCCGTGCGGAATACCCGGCCGGCTTGAAATCCTGGCACTCCGAGGGTCCGGTCTACGGCCAGGTTGGGACCAAAAACGACAATCATAGCGAACCCCGCACTCTCGCCGCTGTAGCGGCTTCCGTCACCGGGCGCCTTTTCGTGAGGGCGGAGCCCGGCTCCTCTACAGGACGCCTGCAAAATGTGTCACTGTGAGGTAGAGTAGGGTCTAACTCGTGCAGGAGGGTCTCCGGACCGGATCGTTGAAAGGCTCTGGCGAAGGGGGCCCGCCAGTGTGCGAAAGTACGTCGCCGCCATCGACCAGGGAACGACCAGCACCCGCTTCATGGTCTTCGACGCCGAGGGCCGCGTCGTGGCCATGGACCAGAAGGAACACCGGCAGATCTACCCCAGGCCGGGCTGGGTTGAGCACGATCCCATCGAGATCTGGCAGCGCACCCAGGACGTGATCCGAGGCGCACTGGCCAAAGCCGGCATTGGCGGTTCTGACATCGCCGCCATCGGCGTGACGAACCAGCGGGAGACAACCGTCGTCTGGAACCGGCGAACCGGCCAGCCTTACGGCAACGCCATCGTCTGGCAGGACACCCGCACAGCCGCGATCTGCGATGCACTCGCAAAAGAGGGCGGCCAGGACCGGTTCCGTCCGAAAGTGGGCCTGCCCGTTGCGACTTACTTTTCGGGCCCCAAGATCAGGTGGATCCTGGACAACGTACCCGGGGCCCGGGATGCCGCCTCACGGGGCGAGGCCGTCTTCGGCACCATCGACACCTGGCTCATCTGGTGGCTGACAGGTGGCCCCGACGGCGGCGTGCACGTCACCGACGTGACCAATGCCAGCCGCACGATGCTCATGAATTTGCACACGCTTGCCTGGGACCCCGAGATCGTGGACTGCCTCGGCATCCCGCCACAGATGCTGCCGGCCATCCGGCCTTCCAGCGACCCCGGCCTGTACGGGACGACCCGGCCCGATGGGCCGCTCGGCGCGGCCGTCCCGGTCTGCGGCGACCTGGGCGACCAGCAGGCGGCGCTGGTGGGCCAGACGTGTTTCGTGCCCGGCGAGGCGAAGAACACGTACGGCACCGGCTGCTTCCTGCTGCTCAACACCGGCACCCGCCCGGTTCCGTCCAACAGCGGGCTTCTGACCACGCTCGGCTACAAGATGGGCGGCGAGCCCGCCGTCTACGCCCTCGAAGGGTCGATTGCCATCACCGGGGCCCTGGTCCAATGGCTGCGGGACAACCTGGGGCTCATCTCCCGCTCGGCCGAGGTGGAAGAGCTCGCACGGACCGTCGAAGACAGCGGCGGCATCTACTTCGTCCCGGCCTTCTCAGGCCTGTTCGCCCCGCACTGGAACAACAAGGCGCGCGGCCTCATCATCGGACTCACCCGCTACATCAACAAAGGGCACCTGGCCCGGGCGGTCCTGGAGGCCACCGCCTATCAGACCCGGGAGGTCGTGGACGCGATGAACCGGGACTCCGGTGTGAAGCTGACCGCCCTCAAGGTCGACGGCGGCATGGTGGTCAACGAACTCTTGATGCAGTTTCAGGCCGACATCCTCGGCGTCCCGGTCATCCGGCCCACCGTGGCCGAAACCACGTCGCTCGGCGCGTCCTATGCGGCGGGACTCGCCGTCGGCTTCTGGGATAATCTGGACAGCCTGCGCCGCTACTGGAAAGAGCAGGCGCGCTGGCTCCCGAAGTGGGACGAACACCGCCGCGAGGCCGCTTACAGGGGGTGGCTCCGGGCGGTCGAGCGCGCCGTCGACTGGCTCGAGTAGGCCAGCGCGGCCCGATACTGCTCCACCTCGTCGCCCTGCCGGCCCGTCGACCAGCCCAGCGTTTCCCCCATCAGACGCGCCACGTTGGCCGCGGCCTCGAGGCTCGCCCGGGGATCCACCAGCGCCAGGCGCAGCCGCCGCACCATGAGGTCCTCCAGATTGGTGGCCATGGTACTCCGGCACGCAAAGACCACCTCGGCGGCGACGTAAGGGACGCCCGGCGCGATGGGCTCGCCCAGCGCCGGGTCTTCTCGGATCAGCTCGAGGAGGCGGCCAAGCTCCGCGCCATAGGTCCGCAGCAGCCGTGCTGCGTTCGAGGGAGCGAGCCCCATCCTGATGGCGTCACGCACGAGATGCGGCCACGATTCTGGCTCCTCGCCGCCCACAAAAACCAGCCGCTCGGTGCGGCAGGGAAGCGCGTCTGCGCCCTTCGAGCCGGTGGCCGCTGCCCGAGCCTCCTCGCGGGCCACCACGTCCACAACGTCCTCGGCCATACGCCGGTACGTCGTGAGTTTCCCTCCGATAATGCTGATGAAGCCCGGCTCGTGCCTCACCACGGCGTGACGTCGGGAGATGTCCGCGGACCGGCCGCCCGCGCTGACCAGCGGGCGCAGCCCCGCATAGGCGCCCAGCACGTCGCCCGGTTCGAGTTCGACGTTGAGGAAGCGGCGGGCATGCCGCAGCAGGTACTCCACGTCCTCCCGGGTGACGGGGGGTTGCTCCATCGAACCGGAGTATGGCGTATCCGTTGTTCCCAGGACCGCTCGCCCTTCCCAGGGGACGATGAACGCAAGCCGGCCGTCCTCGGTTTCGGGCAGAACCAGCGCGGCGTTGCCGACTCCCACCAGCTCCTTGGGCAGCACCAGATGAACGCCCTTGCTGAGCGTCAGCTGCACCGCCTGCGGGGTGCCTGCCATTCGGGAGACCTCCTGTGCCCATACGCCGGCCGCGTTGATGACCCAGCGGGTGGGGATTCGATAACGGCTGCCACCCAAAAGGTCTTCCACTTCCACGCCGCTCACGCGCCCGGAGGAGCGCACCAGCTGCACGGCGCGGGCATAGTTGACGCACCGCGCGCCGTGGAGGCGAGCGGTACGGAGCACGGCGACGGTGAGTCGGGCGTCGTCCGTTTGGGCGTCGTAGTAGAGGGATGCCCGCCGGAGCCCTTCGCGGCGCAGGTAAGGGAACATCTGCAGCGCCTCGGCCAGGCTGACGGGCCGGTGGCGAATCAAGACCATGCCCCCGGCGAGCCGGTCGTAGAACCATAGCCCCAGGTTGATGGCCATCGGAAGCAGAGGGCGTGCTGCCCCCGGTAGGTGGATGCCCAGGGGCCGGGTCAGATCCCGGTAAAACGGAACGAGAAATGGCAAGGGCCGGACCAAATGCGGGGCGTTGGCAGCAAGGCGCGCCCGCTCGATCAGCGCCTCCCGTACCAGGCTAAGATCGAAGTGCGGGAGGTAGCGGATGCCGCCGTGCACCAGCTTGGTGGAACGGCTGCTCGTACCGGCCCCGAAGTCTCCCTGGTCCACCAGGCCGACTCTGAAACCGCGCGTGGCGGCGTCGAGGGCTACGCCGGCCCCGGTAATGCCGCCGCCGATGACCAGCACGTCGACACCCTCGGCCGCCATCGCGTGTAGCGCGCCGGTGCGGTCGATGACCGACAGATCTGCGCTACGCATGTGAACCCTCACCTTTCTGCGTCGGGCGTTGGCTGTGGCCCGTTCTCAGCTACGACCGCGGCACCGGCCCATCGCCCCGCTGCCGCCACGTCGGCGTCAAGGATGGGCGTACCCTGGCGGAGGATGCGAACGTTACGGATCTCCCCCAGCGGGTAGGGCAGACGAGCCTGAAGCGACCAGCGCCCTTTTCCGGCAGGGCGCAACGTCCCGACCCGGAAGTCGTGACCGGTCCTGAGCTGCAGTTCAACGGTATAGCCCGGGCTGGCTTGTGATGAGTTCGAGCTTGCGATGAGCCCGGAGGCCACGATGTGCAGTTCCGTCTGACTGCTTGCCGGCCGGAAGCCGGCGACCCCCACGGCGCCCGGAGCGGCGCCGCTGCTCCTCATCGACACCACCAGCACCGGGCCGGACGACCCGCTCGCGGACAGGTCGTACGCAACCTGCGTCACCAGGGCGGTGCGGACGCCGTCAAGCCCCCCCGAAGGCTCAGTGGGTTGCGTTCCCTCCCTGAACAGCCAGACCACGGCCAGCAGGAGGGTGGCGAGCCCGAGGTATCCGAGGGCGGATCCGGTCACCCGAGGGTGGCCCAGGTACCGCAACCGGCGCCGGCTCGTACCGTCCATCAGAGACCCTCTCCTCCCCAGCGGCGCAGTTGCCAGGCTGCCCATGCAGGGGCGTTGGGGCGAACGGAGAAGGTGGTCGCCCGGGAGGCCGCAGACCACATGGCAAGACCGGCAAAAACGTCCTGGATCGAGCACCTTCGCCACACACGCGTCATCGCGGCCGTCCGATCGGGCGACGATCTCGCCTCGGTGAAGGCCTCCGCGGTCCCCGTCGTCTTTGTGCTAAACTGTACGATTTTCGACCTGAGAGCGATGGCCCGGGCCTGTCGCGAATGGGGCCTGTACTGCTTCGCACACCTGGACCTCGTGGACGGCGTCGGCAAAGATGCAGCGGGCCTGGAGCTTCTGGCGAAAGACATCGGCGTCGACGGCGTGATCACGACCCGCAGCGCACTGATCCGGGACGCGCGCAAGAGCGGGCTGGTGGCCATCCAGCGGGTCTTCCTGCTGGACTCGGCGTCGCTTGCCACGGCCCTTTCCGTGGTCAAGAACACGAAGCCCGACGCTGTGGAGGTGATGCCTGCTCTCGTGGTTCCCGCCATTGCCCCTCGGATCCCCTTCGCCGACCTTCCTCCGGTTATCGCCGGCGGCCTCGTCCAGACACCCAAGGAACTCGAAAGCGTCCTGGCAAGCCCGGTAGTGGCAGTCTCGACCAGCGCCCGCCAGCTCTGGTCCTACCGGCCTTAACCGCCTCTGGCGGGCGGACCCTCAGCCACCGGTACCAACTCCGCAATGCTGCCGAGCACGAAGTCCGGACGCAGCTCGGCGGGTGCCCGGCCGGCCGAGACCTGGTCCGTTACGCCCGTCAGCACCAGTACCGAGGCGATGCCGGCCTGGCGGGCCATGGCGATGTCCGTTTCGAGGCGGTCGCCCACCAGGACGGTCTCAGAAGGCAGACTGCCCAGATGGGCAAGGGCCGTCTGCACCATGAGGTGCGAGGGCTTGCCGGCCACCCACTCCAGCGCCTTCCCGGAACAGGCCTCGAGCGCCGCGATGATGGCACCCGCGTCGGGCACGTCGCCCCCCTCGACAGGGCAGGTACGATCCGGGTTCGTGGCGATGAGGCGGGCCCCCCGGCGAAGAGCCTGGTGCGCGTGGTTCAGCTTTTCCCAGCTAAGCGTTCGGTCAAATGCGGCCACCACAAAGTCCACATGCCACCCGCAGGACTCGGGATCCTCAACCACGACGACACCCGCCTGGCGGAGTTCGTCGATCAGGGGCGGTTCTCCGAGGACGTAGGCACGCTTTCCGGCGTGGCGGGTCGAGAGCTCGCGCGCCAGAACCACGCTGGAGGTGATGACATCGTCAGGACCGGTCGGAATGCCAAGCCGGGTCAGTTTGACAGCGTAGCTGATGCGGCTCTGCAGGGGCTTGTTGGAAAGAAAGACCACTCGCCGACCCGAGGCGCGAAGGGCAGCGATGACCCGGTCCGCCTCCGGAAGTAAGCGCTCCCCGAGATAGACGGTCCCATCGAGGTCGAATATGTACCCCGAAAACGACTGCCAGGGGAAAACGCCGTCCCTCTGCACACCCCCTGCGAGCCCCGGCCGGGTCATGTGGCTTGCCCCCTCCGTTCTACGCGAACGCGACAAGCCCCCACGTCAGG
This sequence comes from Bacillota bacterium, assembly GCA_040754675.1. Classification (NCBI taxonomy): domain Bacteria; kingdom Bacillati; phylum Bacillota; species Bacillota bacterium. The sequence goes on along the minus strand of JBFMCJ010000014.1, from coordinate 5,237 downwards.
CTGAAAAACCAGCCGACGCAGGGGCCCTTCTCCCGTACTCCCGACCCTGCGCACTTCCGGGCTCTGGGCCCGGCATACGCTCATCTGGTTGCGACGCGAGATTCGGCACGGAGTCGAGGATCCCTTTCGCGGGGGGCCGGAACCAGCCGGTGGCTCCTTGCTTGCCTAAACCTTTCTTCATGTCAGGAGGGAAAACTGATCGTTTCATCGAATCCCCCAGTGACGGGCAGGGCTGGAGAGTCAGGAGTTGCCCCGCTTCCGAAGTAACAGCGCGCCTGGGGTGTGCTGTCGGGAGCGGGGCTATTTGTCAGTTGGTTGCAGGGGCGAGGGGGGCCGCAGGAGACGGAAGGGAGCGTGGCTGGTGTGGAAGCATCGAAGAACGGGTCGCAAACATATCGTGCAAGGAGGGGCAGGATGGACACCGGTGGGTCACGGCGTGTCCGGACGAACGTGGGAAGTAGGGTTGTTCTCATTCTGGCCCTGCTTGCCGTCGTGCTTGCGCCGGCCGTTTCGTACGCCGCTCCCTCGAGGCTTGTACGATTGGCCTTCTATTACCCGGTGGGTGTGGCAGGGCCGCTTGCAAGAGTCATCGACGGAATGGTGAGCCGCTTCAACGCCGAGCATCCGGGCATCGAAGTGGTTCCGGTTTACACAGGCGACTATGATCCCACCATGCAAAAGGTCCAGACCGCCGTAATGGGCGGTAACCCGCCGGACGTCGCCATCGTGGAGATATCCGAGATGCCCACGTTGCTCGCGATGAACGCGATCATCCCGCTGGACGAGTACGTGAACCAGGTCGGGCCTGGGTATTTAACGGACTTCTTCCCGGCATTCCTGGCGAACAGCTACTTCGAGGGAAAACTCTACGGGATCCCGTTCCAGCGTAGCACCCCGGTCTTTTACTGGAACCAGCGGCATTTCACGGAGGCTGGGCTCGACCCCAAGCGGGCGCCGGCCACGTGGGACGAACTGGAAAGCCACGCATTGAAGCTCGTAAAGACGGATTCCCGTTCTGCAGAGGTCCAACGGTGGGGTGTCATCATATCGGGGGGTTGGAACGACTGGCTCTTCGAAGGGTTCGTTCGCCAAAACGGAGCTGCGCTGATGGACTTTGATGCACGAAAGGTCTATTTCAACTCACCCCAGGCTGTCGAATCATTGTCGTTCTGGGTGCGCCTCACGCGTGAGCTGAAGGTCGCCCCTCCACATAGCACCTGGGCATCAACGCCGCCTGATTTCGTCGCAGAGCGTACAACCATGCTCTACCACTCGACGGGGATCCTAACCTTCCTGAAGCAATCCGTGAAGTTCCCCTTCGGAGTGGCCTTCATGCCGGCCAGGAAATCCTATGGGGCGGCTGTCGGCGGCGGGAACTTCTTTATATTCAGAGGGATTCCCAGGGAGCGTCAGGATGCGGCGTGGGAGTTCGTGAAGTGGATGACGTCGCCTGAGAATGCTGCCCTGTGGAGCATCGCATCCGGTTACATAGCCACGCGGCGTTCGGCCTACAACGTGCCGCAAATGCAACAGTACGTTCAGGAGAACCCGCAATACCTCGTTGCCAGGGATCAGCTGCAGTATGCGTACGGTAAGATGATGAGTCCCTCGTTCCAGCGCATACGGGAGATCCTGAAGCGAGCACTTGATGACGCAACCGGTGGTAAGGTGGCACCCAAGGCCGCACTTGACCGAGCTCAGACTGAGGCAGAAGAGGTGTTGAGGGACTGGATGGCTCGGTAATTCGAGTTAGCGGCCCAAGGCCGCAGGTGCGCGAAGCGGGCTGCGGCGGTGCACCGCACGTAGTCGCCGCCGCAGCCCACCATAGGTAGAGGCGGTCGGAGAGTGAGGTACGTTTCGTGGCCGTGTCCGTTAGGGCCCAGCTGAAGCAACCAGGCCAGAATCGTATGGCGACTGCCATACGGGCTATCGCCGGAGGTAAGTGGCGTACGCCACTCACTCCCTACGTGATGCTTGCGCCAAGCTTGATTCTTCTAGTCATATTCACTTATTATCCCGTGCTGTATTCCATCTACCTGAGCCTGTTTCGGAGTGACGTGTTTACGCCGATTCCCGTCTTCGCCCCAACGTATAACTATGCGAAGCTCCTCAGGGATCCGATTTTCTGGCTGGTCATCAAGAACACCCTGCTCTACGTCGCCGTTACCATCCCTCTGACGATGGCGCTCGGGCTTGCGCTGGCAATCCTGGTCAACGAGCCTCTCGGGCGCATCCGTGCGCTCTACCGGGTGGCAGCATTCTACCCCACGATGATCCCGATGGCGGCAGCAGGTATGCTGTGGGTTTGGCTTCTCAATCCGAGCATGGGGCTGGTGAACTACTACCTGTCGCGCCTTGGCATACCTCGCGTGGAATGGCTGTATGACATGAACTGGGCATTGCCGGCCATCATGGTAACCAGCATATGGAAGCACTTTGGTTACTACATGCTGATCTACCTGGCTGGGCTTCAGATGATCCCGACGGAGCTTTATGAGGCCGCGTCCATCGAGGGTGCAAGGTTCTGGCACCGCATCCGCTACGTCACCCTTCCCCTGGCAGCCCCCACCACAGTCTTCGTGGTCGTAGTGGGCATGATCTCTTCCTTCCAGGTCTTCGACCTCGTTCACGTCATGACTCAGGGAGGACCTGCGGATCGGACGAATGTCCTCGTTTACTACATCTACCAACACGCTTTCCGTTTCTGGGACATCGGGCAGGCGGCGGCACTGACCGTCGTCTTCGTCCTGGGGTTGCTGGGGGTCATCAGTGTCCTGCTGGGTTTCATGGAGAAGAGGGCCTTTTATGAAGTATAGAGCATTAGCCCTTCGCCAGGCGCTCAACACCCTGTTGCTTGCCGTGAGCGGGGTGGCTCTCGTTCCATACCTTTGGGCCATTGTCACGTCTCTGAAGGAGCGGCGCGACGTCTTCTCGGTGACGCCCAGGTGGATCCCAAACCCCGTCACGTTTCAGAACTACCCGGAAGTCCTAGAGAATGCGCCGTTTGGGACGTACTTCATCAATACCGTGATCGTGGTCTCCGGCATCCTCGTACTGCAACTCGTGACCGTGACGCTTGCGGCCTACGCGTTTGCCCGAATGCGCTTCAAGGGTAGCACTTTTCTCTTCACCTTGTTCCTTATCCAGATGATGCTGCCCATTCACTCGGTCATCGTACCTAATTATCTTACCATCAAGTCCCTTGGGTTGCTGAACACACGCGTTGCCCTCATGTTTCCGTTTTGGGCCAGCGGATATGGCGTGTTTCTTCTACGACAGGCGTTCCGCCAGGTGCCGCGTGACTTTGAGGATGCCGCGACCATCGACGGATGTTCGCGGCTGCAATTCCTGAGGCACATTCTCATTCCCCTGTGCAAACCGACTCTGGTCGCCTTCGGGCTGATCAGCGTGGTGACCCACTGGAATGACTTCCTCTGGCCACTCATTGTCACCGATACGCCCTCGGTCCGCACGTTGACGATCGGCCTGGCTCTTTTCGTGCAGCAAGAGAGCGGGGCCGACTGGACGCTTCTGATGGCTGCCACCGTCCTCGTTACAGCGCCGCTAATGTTACTCTTTCTCATCTACCAGCGGCGGTTCGTCGAAAGTTTCATGTCAGCCGGCCTGAAGGGATGACGGAGAGGGGGCACCGCCTAGACCATCGAGTGAGCCATCGAGACGGTGCTGGCAGGGCGAGCCACGTCGAAGGCAGCCCTGGATCAGGCGGCCCGGACGGTGACGGACGCCATCGCGCAGTACAACCTGACGACAGGCCGGTAAAGAGCGGGGTTAACCGAAGGCAGTGTTTGCGAGGCCGCGGTTGAGCCGCGGACCCCAACGCTGGGGAGAGTGCGATAGACGGGGGGCATGCGATGATGACGCTCCAGTTTCGTAACCGCTATCTCGTGGGCGTCCTCGTGCTGGCCGTCATGCTGGCCGTCGGGGCGGCGGCGGGTCCCGTTCAGGCGAGAGTCAAGATCACGCTGTGGCATGCCATGGGCGGTGCCCGCTACGAAGCGATCACCAAAGGGATTGCAGAGGGCTTCTCCCGTGCGTACCCCGGCTACGAGCTCGAGCCGCTGTTTACGGGAAGCTACGCCGAGACTCTAACGAAGGCGATTGCGGCGATCCGGTCCGGCAATCCCCCGGACATCGTTCAGGTGTATGAAGTGGGTACGCAGACGATGGTCGACAGCGGCGCGATCATCCCGGTAACAGACCTTGTCCTGCCGGGGGCCATCGACTTCAGCGACTACATCCAACCGATCCTCCGGTACTACACGGTTGGCGGTAAGCTCTACTCCATGCCCTTCAACTCCTCGACGGCCATCCTTTACTACAACAAGGACGCTTTCCGCAAAGCCGGCCTGGACCCCGAAAAGCCCCCGTCCACGTTCGCCGAAGTGGAAGAGATAGGCCGCCAGATCATCAAGAGCGGGGCCGCCCGGGGGGCCATCACGTTCGGCTGGCCGGCCTGGATCTTCGAGCAGACGTTTGCCTACCACGACCAGCCCTACGCGAACAACGACAACGGGCGAAACGGCCGGGCGACTCGCGTGCTCTTCAACGGCGATTTCGGACAGATGGTGGCCTCCCGCTGGGCGCGGTGGGCCAGGGAAGGGCTGCTGATGTATGGCGGCCGCGAGTACGCGCCCAACCGCGCCTTCCTCTCGGGCGACGTGGCCATGCTCCTCCAGTCCACGTCTCAAGTGAGCACCATCGAGCAGGCTGCCCGATTCCAGGTCGGGACCGCGTTTCTGCCTCGCATCGAGGGCCAGCCGGAGGGTAAGTCCGTCATCGGCGGCGCGTCGCTGTGGGTCATCAACAAGCGCGGCCGCACGCAGGCAGAGCGGGACGCCATTGTGGCGTTCCTGAAGTTCCTGAGTGAACCGAGGCAGACGATCCAGTGGCACAAGGACACGGGGTACTTCCCTGCCACCAACACGGCCGTCAAGCTGCTGGAACAGGAAGGATGGTTCCAGCAGCATCCGAACTACTCAACGGCGTTCAGACAGATTCAGCTCGGCCCTGATACGCCTGCCACCCGTGGTGTTCTGCTGGGCAACTTCGTACAGATCCGTGATATCGTCGATACGGCCCTCGAACGCCTCTTCAGCGGCAAGCAGAGTCCCGAGGAGGCACTGGCCGAGGCGGCTCAGCAGGCCAACAAGGTTCTGGACGACTACAACCGGCTGTACCGGTAGGGAGGTATCGGGCGGGGCCCGGCGCGGTGCGCC
>JBFMCJ010000013.1 GCA_040754675.1 Bacillota bacterium | reverse complement strand
AAGCCGCCCGCCTTTGACGGGTACCCAGGTGCCGCCGTAAATGCGGGGTCATCCCTTCGGAAGCGCTGGCCGGGTTTTCCACGAGAAAGGGGGCCGACCCTTTCGCGGGTCAAGGCCCCCTTCTGTTGCGCCGGGCGCTCGGCTCTATGCCCGCCCCGGCATCAGTAGTCCATGTCACCGCCGGGAGGGTAGGCCGGCTTCTTCTCCTTTTCCGGGATCTCGGAGATGAGCGCCTCGGTCGTGAGGACCATGCCGGCGATGCTCGCGGCGTTCTCCAGCGCGGTGCGCGTCACCTTGGCGGGGTCCACGATGCCGGCATTCACCATGTCCACGAACTCGCCGGTGAGGGCGTTGAGACCCCGCCCGGGCGTCTCGCCCTTGATGCGTTCGACGATGACCGAGCCCTCCAGGCCGGCGTTGGCAGCGATCTGCCGGGCCGGTTCGAGCAGCGCCCGCTTCACGATGTTGACGCCCACCAGCTCGTCGCCGCTGGCCTCGATCCTGTCAAGGGCCGGCAGAACCTGGATGTAGGTGACGCCGCCGCCCGGCACGATGCCCTCCTCGACGGCCGCCCGGGTGGCGTTGACGGCGTCCTCGATCCGGTGCTTCTTCTCCTTGAGCTCCGTCTCGGTCGCCGCGCCGACCTTGATGACGGCCACGCCGCCGGCCAGCTTGGCGAGCCGCTCCTGCAGCTTCTCCCGGTCGTAGTCGGAGTCGGTCTCCTCGATCTGCTTCTTGATCTGCTCGATGCGGCCCTGGATCTTGCGGCGATCGCCCTGGCCCTCGATGATCGTGGTCTTCTCCTTGCCCACGCGCACCCGGCGGGCGCGGCCGAGCTGGTCCAGGGTGACGTTCTCGAGCTTGATGCCCAGGTCCTCGGACAGGAAGGTACCGCCGGTCAGAATGGCGATGTCCTCCATCATCGCCTTGCGCCGGTCGCCGAAGCCCGGAGCCTTCACGGCGCAGCAGTTGAGGGTGCCCCGGATCTTGTTGACGACCAGCGTGGCGAGCGCCTCACCCTCGACGTCCTCGGCGATGATGAGCAGCGGCCGGCCGGCCTGCACGACCTTCTCCAGCACGGGCAGCAGGTCGTGAACGTTGGAGATCTTCTTCTCGTGCAGGAGGATGAACGGATCCTCCAGCTCCGCCTCCATGGCCTCCGGGTTGGTCACAAAGTACGGGGAGATGTACCCCTTGTCAAACTCCATACCCTCGACCACGTCAACGGTGGTCTGGGTGCCCTTCGACTCCTCGACGGTGATGACCCCGTCCTTGCCCACCTTGTCCATGGCCTCGGCCACGAGCTTGCCGATCTCGGGATCGTTGCCCGCGATGGCGGCAACGTGCGCGATGTCGTCCTTGTCCTTCACCGAGATGGAGATCCGCTTGATCTCCTCGACCGCCGCCCCGACGGCCCGGTCGATTCCCTTCTTGACCAGCATCGGGTTCGCGCCGGCGGCCACGTTCTTCATGCCCTCCAGGACGATGGCCTGGGCGAGCACCGTGGCAGTGGTGGTGCCGTCACCTGCGATGTCGTTGGTCTTGGACGCCACCTCGCGGCAGAGCTGGGCGCCCATGTTCTCGTAGGGGTCCTTGAGCTCGATCTCCTTGGCGACGGTCACGCCGTCCTTGGTGATGACGGGCGAACCGTACTTCTTCTCCAGAACGACGTTGCGGCCCTTAGGCCCGAGCGTGACCTTCACGGCGTTAGCCACCGTGCTCACGCCGCGCTCGAGCGCCCGGCGAGCCTCAGCGTCGAACGCAAGCTGCTTGGCAGCCATAGCTCTGTTCCCTCACCCTCCTGTATCCGTGACTCTGCCAGCAAAAGCGCCTCTTACGAGGCAGCAGGCTGGCCTGCGCGAGCAAAGCCGGACTACTTCTGAATGGCCAGGATGTCGCTCTCCCGCAGGATCAGGTACTCAACGCCGTCGAGCTTCACTTCGGTGCCGCCGTACTTGGCGTAGATCACCCGGTCCCCGACCTTCACCTCCAGCGGGACCCGCTGGCCGTTTTCGAGGAGCCGGCCGGTGCCGATGGCGATCACCTCACCGAGCTGGGGCTTCTCCTTCGCGGTATCCGGGAGAACGATACCCCCCTTGGTGCGCTCCTCTTGCTCGATGGGCTTGACCAGCACCCGATCCCCGAGCGGTCGAACCTCTGCCATGCTCTCCCCCCTCTGCCCGGCGGGATGTTATTAGCACTCGACGCCGGTGAGTGCTACCAGCCCACTACTATAGATCGGCTAGAGACCGTGTCAAGAGGCTGCAACAGCAGGATGCCCCCTCCAGCGATGGAATACTACAGACTGAAGCCATGCAGCTGATGATGGTGGTGGCGCTGGGTGGCAATGCCATCCTGAAGCCAAACCAGCGTGGCACCGCGGCCGAGCAACGGGAAAACCTCCGGCAGACGAGCCGCCAGTTGGTGCGCCTGGTTCAGCGCGGCCACCAGGTGGTGGTGACCCACGGCAACGGCCCCCAGGTCGGGAGCATCCTGCTGCAGCAGGAAGCAGGGCGGGCAGCAGGGGTCGCCCCCATGCCTCTGGACGTCTGCGGGGCCGAAAGTCAGGGGCTGTTGGGGTATCTCATCCAGCAGTCGCTTTATAACGAGCTGGTGAGGGCCAACATCGAGAAGAGCATCGTCACCGTCCTGACGCAGACGGTGGTCGATCCGTCGGATCCGGCGTTCAGCGACCCCACCAAGCCCATCGGGCCGTTTTATTCGGAGGAACAGGCGAGGCAGCTGGCTGCGGAGACCGGTTATACCTACAGGGAGGACGCCGGGCGCGGCTGGCGCCGGGTGGTGGCCTCGCCGCAACCCGTGTCCATCGTGGAGGCCCAGGCCATCCGGTTGCTGCTGCAACAGGGAGTGATCGTCATCGCCGCGGGCGGGGGCGGCATCCCGGTGAAGCGGGACGCCGACTACGTGCTGACCGGGGTGGAAGCCGTGATCGACAAGGATCTGGCTTCGTCCCGGCTCGCTGCCCAGATGCGTGCGGACCTGCTGGTGATCCTCACGGACGTGCCCCGGGTCTACCTGGGCTACCGGACGCCGCAGCAGAGGGAGCTTGTGACGGTCACGACGGCCGAGGCCAGGCGTTACCTGGAATCGGGTGAGTTTGCGCCGGGAAGCATGGCCCCTAAGGTGAAGGCGTGCGTCGAGTTCGTGGAGGCCACCGGGGGCCGGGCCGCTATCACGGCGCTGGAGCTTCTGGAAGAGGCGGTCGACGGCACGGCGGGCACCACCTTCGTGCCGTAGTCAAGCAATAAAGCAGGGGGGCGTAGTTCAGCCGTGCGGCCAAAGGTTAGTATCGTCGGGGCTGGGAATGTGGGCGCAACCACCGCTCACTGGCTGGCCTCGAAGGGGCTGGCCGACCTGGTGCTGGTGGACGTAATCGAAGGGCTACCCCAGGGAAAGGCGCTGGACCTGCAGGAGGCGGGCCCGGTCGCCGGGTTCGACGTGAAGATTGCGGGAACCAACAGTTACGAACAGACGCGGGGTTCCCAGGTGGTGGTGGTGACGGCCGGCATCGCCCGCAAGCCGGGCATGAGCCGGGAGGATCTGTTGAAGACCAACGCGGCCATCATCGAAGAGGTCTGCCGCAACGTGAAGCGATTCTCGCCGGACGCCTACGTCATCGTGGTCAGCAACCCGGTGGACGTGCTGACGTATGCGGCCTGGCGCTACCTCGGCTGGGAGACCAGCCGGGTCATGGGCATGGCGGGGGTGCTGGACTCGACCCGCTTTCGCACCTTCATCGCCATGGAACTCGGCATCTCCGTCCGGGACGTGAGCGGGTTCGTGCTGGGCGGGCACGGTGACCAGATGGTGCCGCTGGTGCGCTACTCCTATGCCGGCGGCATCCCGGTCGAAAAGCTCATCCCGAAGGATCGCCTGGACGCCATCGTGGAGCGCACCCGCAAGGGCGGCGGCGAGATCGTGAACCTCCTGAAGACCGGCAGCGCCTACTACGCGCCGGGCGCGTCCATCGCCGAGATGGTCGAGGCCATCCTGCTGGACCAGAAGCGCCTCATCCCGGTCATCGCCTACCTGGACGGGCAGTACGGCCACAAGGACATCTACGTAGGCGTGCCGGTCATCCTCGGGGGCCGGGGCGTCGAACGCGTCGTCGAGATCGAGCTTTTGCCCGAGGAGCAGGAGGCGTTCGCCCGGTCGGTGGAGGCGGTGCGGGGGCCGCTCAAGACCCTCACGCTGCCGTAAGGGAAGCCCTCGCGGGGCAGGCTCCTCCCCGCAGCACAACCCCCTCCCCGGTGCCCGCCAGAGACAGCCTTCATAGACTGCCAGGGCCGGGGAGGGGGTTGCTACGATGGCGCAAAGCGCCATGCGCTGGCCGCTTGACCCCACGAGCGGCCTGTGGGACAGCTGTCTTTGGTATGTGCGGGACGCCGGCTGGCCGCCGCGCGCCCGCGGGACCGACGGTCAGGCCGGGTCCGGGGTCACCATGGTCATCGACAAGGGCGTTCCGCCGGGGTACTTCCGCGACCTCCTGGAGGTGGCGGCGCCTCACGTTCAGTTCTGGAAGCTGGCGTTCGGCAGCACGCTTTTGTACCGGCCGGAACAGGTGGCGGCAAAGGTGCGGGAGGCCCGGAGTGCAGGCGTGGAGGTGTACCCGGGGGGCACCCTGCTCGAGATGGCCAGGGAGCTCGGGCAGCCCGATGCCGTCCTCGACGAACTGCGCCGGCTCGGATTTGCGTGGGTGGAAGTGTCGGACGGCACCTTCGAACTCTCGCCCGAGCGGCGCGCCAGCCTGATCCGCCTGGCGGTGGAGCGCGGCTTTTCGGTCATCAGCGAGGTGGGCAGCAAGGATCCGGCCCGGGCCTTCGTGCCGGAGCTGGCTGCTGCACAGGTGGAGGCCGACATCGCCTGCGGAGCGCGCTATGTGGTGATCGAGGCCAGGGACACGGGGCAGGGCGTGGGGGTGTTCAACGAGGAAGGCCGCCTGCGGCTTGACCGGTGGCAGACGTTCCTGGAGCGGCTGGTTCATCCGCAGCACGTGATCTGGGAGGCGCCGCGGCCCGAACAGCAGCGGGAGTTGCTGATGCTCATGGGACCCGACGTAGGGCTCGGCAACGTGCAGGTGCCGGACATCTTCACGCTGGCTGCCATGCGATGGGGGCTGCGAGCCGACACCCTGAAAGTGTGGGCGCAGGCGGCGAATGGGCGCCGAGCCCGCGTTGACGGGGTATTGCGCCACGGGTAACATGTAACCAGGTTAATTGATGAGGCTGCCGTGGGACGCCTGCAGCGGCAGCGGGGAGGGTCATGCCGTCTTATGGTCAGTCGCGAGCAGGTCATCGGGGCTCTGCGCTCGGTAATGGATCCGGAACTGCACCGCAGCATCCTCGATCTCAACATGGTGAAGGACATTCGCATCCGCGATGGCCTGGTCGAGGTCGACGTGGTGTTGACGATTCCCGGCTGCCCGCTGCGGTCCCGGATCGAGGAGGATGTGAAGGGCCGGGTGGCCCAGCTTCCCGGGGTGCGCGAGGTGCGCGTCCGCCTGGGCGAGATGACCGAGCAGGAGCGCCAGGCGCTGGTCAACCGCTTGAGCCCCCGCCGGCAGGCTCGCTCGCCCATCCTGGATCCCTCGTCCAACACCACCATCGTTGGCATCTCCAGCGGCAAAGGCGGAGTTGGCAAGTCGACCGTCACGGTCAACCTCGCGGTGGCGCTGCAGGCCTCAGGCAAGAAGGTGGGCGTGCTGGACGCCGACATCTACGGGTTCAGCGTGCCCAAGCTGCTCGGCATCAAGGGGCGCCCGGTGGTCATCGACGGGGCGCTGGCTCCGCAGGAGGCGTACGGGCTCCAGGTCATCTCGATGGGTTCGCTGGTTGACGAGGATACCGCCGTCGTATGGCGGGGCCCCATGCTGATGAAGGCGCTGGAGCAGTTCCTGAAGGACGTGCTGTGGGCCGACCTGGACTACCTTCTCATCGACATGCCGCCCGGAACCGGCGACATCCCCATCAGCATGTACCAGCTCATCCCGCAGAGCTACCTGCTGGTGGTGACCACGCCGCAGCCCGTGGCGTCGGTGGTGGCGCGGCGGGTGGGCCGCATGGCGGAGAAGACCAACCAGACCATCGTGGGCGTCATCGAAAACATGGCCTACTACGTGTGCCGGCACTGCGGCGAGCGGGAGGAGATCTTCGGCAGCGGAGGCGGGCAGCGGATCGCCGACATCCTCGGCGTGCCGCTTTTGGGGCGGCTGCCGCTGGATACGAGGCTGCGGGAGTCGGGGGACCAGGGCGAGCCGCTGGCTGCGTTCGAGGGCGATCCCATCGGCGCAGCTTTCCGCGAGGCGGCGCAGGCGCTCGAGCGCCGTATGGGCGAGGTCGTGCCGTCGGCGGCGCCGTACATCCAGTTGCCGCACTGAACCGCTCCCGGACGCGGGCGCGGCAGGTTCGCCCGGCGCGGATGCTCCCGGCGAGGCAAGTGGCGAAGGCTGGCGGGGTTCCGCCAGCCTTCATCATGTTGCGGCGCCGGCCTGGTGCGGCGAGGCAGCCGGCAGCACGGCTGCAGCGGGTTCAAACTCCACCTTCAGCACGCTGCCCCACCGGTCCAGCGTGGTCTTCATGCGCTGCTTGAAGTCGCCGAGGCTCATGATCTGCGAGATGCTCGCCATGTTGGTGAACATCTCGTAGAGTTCGCGAGCTTCGTGGTAGGCGGTCTCGGCTTCGGCGAGGCGGCGGCCAGCCTGTTCCAGGCAGGTGTGGAGGCGCTCGTTCTCCTCGAGGAGCCGGCGGCGTTCTTCTTCAAGGGTGGCAAGGCGCGCTTCCAACTGCGCCGCCGCGTTCAGGGCAGAGGCGACTCCCTCGGCCCAGTGCGCAAGGGAACCAAGGGTCGGTGCCGGCAGCGCCTGCACAGCCGCCTCCAGTTCGTCGAGCCTGCGGTGAAGCCGTGCGATGTATTCGGGCAGCCCCTCGAACGCCTCCACCAGGTCCCCCGTGATTTGAAGGGGACGGGCCGCAGTCACCGCCGGTGCCGGGGGCGCTTCAGGGGCGGCCTTCTGCGCCGAGCCGTTGGTGCGCTTCGCCGGGTCCTCGCGGCGAAGCACGTTGTAGTACAGCATGGCCACCGCCGCCGGGCTTCGGTCGGAGAGCGCCTGGGCAACCTCTCGAAAGGCTTCGGTGAGCGGCAGGCCGCGGCTCTGGCAGTCGGCGACGAGGCGCCGCACCTTCTCCTTTTCCGCGGCCGTCCAGGACCTTCCGCTGCTCTTGAGGCGCCGGGCGGCCGGCGTTCGGGCCGCGTGGTCTTGCGCGATGGCCATGGATGACCTCCTTCCAGGGCTCCAATGGTGTACCCTTCCAAGTATCCGTCGGCCACCGGGCCGCTATGCGTCGTGTCAGGCCCGCAGGCCTGGCTCGAGGAGCCCCCGCTCCAGCAACCGGTCAAGGGACTGGGGGCTGCTGCATGCCTCCGCCAGAGGGTCCCGCCGGCCCAAAGTCCAGCGGGAAGCGTTGGCGATCGTGAAGTCCATTGGGGAGACGGACAGCAGTTCGTCCCACGTCACGGGCACGGACACCGGGGCCCCGTGGAGCGGGCGGGGGGAGTAAGCGGCCACCACGGTCTTGCCGCGCAGGTTCTGGTAAGGGTCGACGTAGACCCGGCCCCGCCGGCGGCGCACGAGCCGCTCGGCAGTGACCAGTTCCGGGCGGAGCTCGGCGAGGACGCGGCCGATGGCGGCGGCCACCTGGCTCGTCACCGCGTAAGAGTAGCGGGGTTCGAGCGGGATGCAGACGTGCACCCCGGTCGCCCCAGACAGCTTGGGAACGGCGAGCAGTCCAAGCTGTTCCAGAGCCGGGCGAAGCCAGAGGGCGACGCGCCGGCTCTCCTCGAACCCTGAAGGCGGATCGGGATCGAGGTCGATAACCAAGAGGTTGGGACGTTCGGGGTCGGTGGCGGTGGACATCCACGGGTGGATTTCGATGGCGGCCAGGTTGCCGAGCCACGCCAGCACGGCGGGGTGGTCCGCGACGACGTAGTCGATGGCGCGTTCCTCGTGGCCGATTTGCACCGTCCTGACCCAGGCCGGGCGGGGATGGGGCGCGTCCTTCTGGTAGAAAGACGGGTGCTCGATGCCGTTCGGGTAGCGGGTGAGCACGAGCGGGCGGTCCGCCAGGTGGGGGAGCATCAGCGGGGCCACCTGAAGGTAGTAGTCGATGAGGTGAGCCTTGGTAATGCCATCCCGGGGCCAGAGAAGCCGGTCGAGGTTGGTCAGGCGGAGTTCTCGCCCGTCGATGCGAACGTTCATCGGGTCTCGCCCCCGGGCGGCGGCGCCTGGGCTGAGCCGGGTGCATGCGGCGCCGAAAGACCGCGGAACGACGCATGGCGCAGCCATCCGTGGGGCGTGCGCTCCAGGTACTGGATGCGCACCTTGACCCGGGGATCCACCCACCGGATGCTGTGCCACTCGGGGGGCAAGCTGCCGGGCGGCAGGATGATGCCCTGAGGCGGCGCTGGCTCCGCGCGCAGGAGGCCGAGGAGCCGCCGCTGGTCTTCGGCAGAAAGCCCGGATCCGACCAGGCCTGCGACCCTAAGGCGCGCCCCTGGCGGGCTGGCGGGCGTGCCGGCTTCAGCTCCGTCCCCGTCGGCCGCCAGGGCCACGGCCAGCGCCCGCAGGCCGCGAGCGCCTGCCGGGATGAACCCGACCACCCACGCCTCCTCTTGCTTGAAGGGCTTCACCTTGAGCCACCACGAACTGCGCCGGCCCTCCAGATAGGGGCTACCCCTCGCCTTTGCCATGACCCCCTCCAGCCCCAGGCGTACGGCCTGTTCGAAGAGCCTCCGCCCCTCCCCGGCCACGACGGGCGACAGGATAACGGCCTGCTGGCGCGGCCAATCCGCGGACCACGCCTCCAGGCGCCGCCGGCGCTCCTCGAGGCCTGCCCTGCGCAGGTCATCGCCGTCCAGGTAGATCAGGTCGAACACGACCAGGACGGCCGGCCTCTCGGTGGCTGCCCGCCTGGCTCGGGCCGGGGAGATGGTGCGGCCTCGTGCCATCACCGCCTCGAAGTCGGGGCGCCCCCGGGAATCGGGAACGATCAGCTCGCCGTCCACGACGGCTGCATGCCGCTGGCCCAAGGCCTCCAGGGCCGCGACCACCTCGGGAAACTGGTGCGGCCAGCGCCGCAGGTTACGGCTCTGCAGCCACGAGCCGCCCGCCCCGGCGTAACCGATGGCTCGCAGCCCGTCCCACTTGGGTTCGAAGAGGTGCTGCTCCGAGTCGAAAGGGCCCGGGGCGAGCTGAGCGAGCATCGGGCGGATCGGGCCGGGCATCGGCGCGCCACCCCCCTGGGGGCCGGAGCTCGCTTCACGTGCGGGCCCGCGTCCGCCGGCGCCTGGCTCCGTCTGCGGCTCCCTCCCGCTCGGTCCCATCGGCGTGCTTGCCGTTTACGTGCTTCAGGCTTGCCTTCAGCGCCTCGACCAGGTCCACCACCGCCGGCGGCTCCCGCGGCGGGGCCTCGACGATGGCCTGGCCGGCGGCCTTGCGCTCCAGGAGTTCGGCGAAGGCCCTGCGGCGTTCGCTGACGTACCGCTGCGGCTCAAAGGGCGAAGACAGGGCCTTCACCAGTTCCACCGCCATCTGCTGCTCCCGCTCCGTGGGTTCGGCGCCCTGGGGAAGCTCCACCACCTCTCGCGGCGGGCGTACTTCGTCGTGAAAGCGCATGGTCTGAAGCGCCAGCACCCCGTCCACGACGCGAAGGGCAGAGAGGCTCTCCCGGCGGCGCATGGCCATGCGTGCCACCGCCAGCCGCCCGGTCTCGACCATGGCCTCGGCCAGCAGGCGGTAAGCCCGAAGCCCGCCGTCGGCGGGTTCCAGGTAGTAGGGGCGGTCGAAGTAGATGGGGTCCGTATCGGCCAGCCGGACAAAGTCCAGAATCTGAATGGTGTGGGCCTCGGGCAGGGGGAGGCCCTGGAGTTCCTCTTCGGTCAGGGCCACGTAGCGCCCCGGGGCGACCGGGTAGCCCGTGACGATCTCGTCCGAGGACACCTCGACCTGGCAGACCGGGCACCATTTGCGGTACTCGATAGGGGAATGGCAGCGCTGGTGGAGTTGGCGCAGGTGAATCTCTTTATCCTCGGTGGCTGCATACACCTTAACCGGAATGCTCACCAGCCCGAAGCTCACGGTCGCTCGCCAAAGACTGCGAAAAGGGCCCAAAGAGCTTTCCTCCCTGCTCTCGTCCTTAGCTTCCCGGCCAGCGGGCACCTCAAGCCCGCCGAGCGCTGGGGCGGTCCCCATCCTATGCAAAGGGAGGAACCGGTACCCTGGCAGGCGAAAAGAAGGCATTGAAAGCGGTTTTTAGGAGGGAGGCGCGTATGCTGGACTCGGAGGAACTCCTGTTGACCCCCGAGGGAGCGCGCCGACTCCGCGAGGAGCTTCAGTTCCTGCGTACGGTGAAGCGGCAGGAGATCACCCAGCGCATCCGCGAGTCCCTCGATTTCGGGGACGCCTGGGAGAACCCCGAATACGAGGCCGCCAAGGCCGAGCAGGCCTTCGTGGAGGGCCGTATCGCGGAACTCGAGAAGATGCTGAAGTCTGCGAGGGTCATCGACGCCAACGGGGACAGGCGCCGGGAAGTGGAGCGGAGCGTGCGCATCGGCACCCTGGTTCGCCTGCGCGACCTGAGGTCGGGCGAACAGGAGGCGTACACCATCGTCGGTTCGGCGGAGGCGGACCCGGCGCAGAACCGCATCTCGCATCGCTCGCCGGTGGCGCAGGCGCTGCTGGGCCGGCGGGTTGGAGACGTGGTGACGGTCGAGGTTCCCGCAGGGACGCTGGAGTACCGCATCGAGGCCGTGGAGGAGTCGACGGGCGAGGCCCGCCCGGGCTCTGAGGTGGCGCCGGCATAGCGCCGCTGCGAGGCCATCCCCAGGCTGGCCTGCCTTGACACCCGGTAGGGCCTATGGGATAATCCGGTCGGGCCGGGCGTAGAGACGGGCGCCCGATACCGGGCGGATAGCTCAGCGGGAGAGCGCCTCCCTTACAAGGAGGAGGTCAACGGTTCAATCCCGTTTCCGCCCACCACCTGCTGACGAGTTCGGGCTTTGAGCTTCTGCGGGGCCGTGGTGTAGCGGTTTAACACGCCGGCCTGTCACGCCGGAAATCGCGGGTTCGAATCCCGTCGGTCCCGCCATTCTCGCGACTTCGCCGCCTCCACTCCTGCCGGGTGTGGCACTCCTGCCCGGTGCGGCGAGGTATCCCGCGGACCGACTGACGGTCAGTCAGCGCCCCCGGCAGCGCGCCTGTACGATGCGGTCGGTCAGCCGGCCTGGATTTCGGGATGGGCCAGGTCGGCTGGCAGGAGCTGGGCCTCCTCGGTGGCCATGGCAACTGCGTCGGTGGGCGTGATGATCCCGAGCGGCGCCTCGTCGGGACGCCCGTTTTCGGTGATGAGGATGGCGTCCAGGCGCAGCTGCCCGTGGCGGATGTGCTGCTCGAACATCTCCATCACTTCGGGCACCGTGGCCGTGCGTGGGACGAAGGCCACGCTGGCGCGGCGGGGCGCCTGGTCCAGCACCTGGTGAAGCGGCGTTTTGCGAAGCTCCTGGAAGCCGCGGTCGATGTGCGCCACCATCCAGCGCGCCATGAGGCCGTCCGTGAGCAGGCCCACGAAGATGCGGTCACGGTAAATGGGGAACTGGGAGTAGCCGGTCCGGTGCATCGCGTCCACGGCGTTGCCGAACGTCTGGCTGTCGGCGAGAACGGCCACCTGCCGTGCAAAGCGCGGCAGCACCCGTTGCGGGTTGGTGAGCTGCCGGTGGATGAACTGCAGCGCCGCGACCGCCTGCGGCGAGGGGCGGGCCAGGGGGATGGGCAGGGGCGCGTGCACCAGGAGGTTGCGGAGTTCGTTGAGGGCACGCAGCTCCGCCTCGAAGCGCCGAACCACGGCGTTTTCGTCGCGCGCACGGTTGAGGAGGCGGGAGAAGCCCTCGTCCCGGCCCCCGCACATCTTCCGCAGGACCTGTTCCACTGCGAAGAAGAGCTCGAGGAACTGCTGGGTCTGTTCGTCCATGGTCAGCGGCCCACCACCACAATCACCAGCCCACCGTGAGGAGCCAGCCCAGCCGCTCTCCGGCTTGCTCCAGGAGGAGTTCGGCCTGAGCCATGGCGTCAGAGAGGCTCATCGGCCTCGGCACGATGGGCAGGATGGCGTCGAGCCCGCAGGAGCGCAGGATGTCGCGGTCCACGCCTTCCCCGACGGCGCCCACGATGGCCACCGCCGGAACGCCCAGCCGCTGTGCCAGGCGCCCCACTCCGGCGGGCGTCTTGCCGTGCGGAGTCTGGCGGTCGAGGGCGCCTTCCCCGGTGACCACGAGGTCGGCACCCCGAAGGCGCTCTTCGAGGCGGTTGGCTGCGATGACCAGCTCGACGCCGGGCTGCAGGCGAGCGCCGCAGAAGGCGACGAGCCCCGCTCCCAGGCCGCCGGCAGCGCCGCCGCCCGGGAGTTGCGAGACGTCAACGCCGAGGTCCCGGCGGATGACCTCCGCCATGTGGTGGAGGTTGCCGTCGAGTTGCGCCACCATCTCCGGGGTCGCGCCCTTCTGGGGGCCGAAGACGGGGGCTGCCCCTCTGGGCCCGTAGAGGGGGTTGTCCACGTCGCAGGCGACGAGGAGTTCAGCGTTTTGCAGGCGGGGATCCCTGCCGGAGAGGTCGATGCGGGAGAGGCGCGACAGTTCCCCGCCGCCGGGGCCAAGCTCCCGGCCCTCCGCGTCCAGTAGCCGAACGCCCAGAGCCTGCGCCATGCCGGCGCCGCCGTCCACGGTGGCGCTGCCGCCGATCCCGATGATGATGCGCCGCGCCCCGAGGTCGAGGGCCTTGCGGATGAGCTGGCCCGTGCCATAGGTGGTGGCGACCATCGGGTTGCGGCGGTGGGGAGGCACCAGGGGGAGGCCCGATGCGGCGGCCATCTCGATGACCGCGGTGGTACCGTCGCCGAGCATGCCGAAGCGGGCGGTGACGGGTTCGCCAAGCGGGCCGACGACGGGGGTCTGCACGTAACGGCCGCCGGTGGCGTCGACGAGCGCCTCGACGGTGCCCTCGCCACCGTCGGCCATGGGGATTGTCTCGACCTCGACGCCGGGAAGAGACCGGAGAAGCCCCCGGGCGATGGCCTCGGCAGCCTGGCGGGCCGTGGTGCTGCCCTTGAAAGAGTCTGGTGCCACGACGATTCGCCGGATGCGCGGGTGTGTTGACGCGGACGTGAGGCGTCACCTCCAGCGGCGTGAGGTGCGAGCCGCCGACAGGATTCGCCCCAGACCGGAGGCGCCCCTCTTGCGCCATCCCGTCCGGGCGGGCAACGCGCTGGCGGCCTTACCGCACTCCTGGAGCTGGTCCTCCGGGCGCTGGGCTGAGTCGCCCTCCGGCCTGCTCGGTTGGCCCCTTGCCAGGGGGGAGCGTGGGCCGTAAAATAGGGGCGTCCGGCGGCTGCCGGACAATGTTGCACGGTGCCGAGGTAGCTCAGTTGGTAGAGCACGGGACTGAAAATCCCGGTGTCGCCGGTTCGATTCCGGCCCTCGGCACCACTTTTCATGCAGTTTTTCGGGGTCGGCGCTGGAGGCCGACTGGCAGGGCCAAGCCGCTGTGCCAATATTCTGTCAATAGTAAGGCACTTCCAGTCCTTGCCCGACGGTACCACGTACGGCGGTTGGCCTATCGCCGGCGCGAACGGCCAATGGCGAGGTGCGAGGCACTGAGAGCCCTCGGGAGTGGCCCCGCACCAAGCCAAGAGAGGCGTCAGTGTGCCTCGGTCGCACTGGGGCGAAGGTGCTTTGCCAGGCGGTGGATGGTCGCTGTCATGGCCTGCGGGCGGCTTCCCACGTAGAAGTCCTTGACCACCCCTTTACGTCGTCGCCCAGTAGCTCGGCTACGGCATCCAGGTCAGCCCCAGCATCCGGGTCGCGAATTCGGGCCGTACCGGCAGGGCCGGGAGACTCCGGCGGCGCGCTGCGCTCGTCTCCAGGTGCCGGTACGTCGGTTCAGTCTCCCTCGACGTAGCGCTGTCCGCGGTCCTTGGCGAAGACCTCGAGAACGGCAGAGCCTCCGCTGCCGCCGGGGCTGTAGCCCCAGAGGAGCACCTCGGCGAGGCCGTCGTCCGTGACGTCCTGCACCGTCATCTGGCTGAAAACGTAGTCCTCCCCGACGCCGTCCACGCGGGCGGCGGTGACAAAGCCCGCGTTCGTGGGCTTGAACACGGCCAGGGTCTTGGGGACCAGTCCGGGGAAGAAGCTCGATAGGACCCCCTCCTTTTCAGGGTCGGTCCACAGCACCGCCACCTCGCCGTGCCCGTCGGCGTCCAGGTCGGCCTCGGCAACCGCCTTGACCCGTATCGACGGCGGCACGAGGTGGGCCCAGGGGGCGTCCGCGGTCTCCAGCGCCAGCCGATTGTCTCGATCGGCCAGCTCCCAGAGGTCGGGAAGGCCCGGCGCGAAGTCGACAGCAAACGCTTCGCCGACGTAGACGAAGCTCGCTGAGCCTTCATCCCATTCCCACCGGGCGATCCGCACGGGCTCCCCGTTCCACGAGGGGTGCCGGTCCTGGAACCAGGCCGGGTCCGCACTCACCTCGTCCAGCACATCCGAGTACAGATAGATCGCCCGGCCCCGCACCTCGAAACGCCCGAGGTAGCTGCTGAACGACGCGATGTGGCGCAGAAGGAGACAGGCGGCTGGCAGCCGGGGCCCGCCCGCCGCCGGGAGTTGCGCGTATTCGCACCCGTCCCAGCGATAGGTGAACTCCTCGCCCGTCTGCTTGTCCGTCAACACGATGGCGGATTCGCCTTGCGGGCCGTTCTCGAAGCGGTACGCGTACTCCGTGACAATGGCGCCGTCCTCGCGGCGGCGTTCATCCCTCACGACTTGTTTGAAAACTTGTCGGAAGCCGCCGTCTGGCAGGTACGTGAAGACGTACAGGTAACTGAGCGAGCTCGGGTAGCGGGTGCCGCTTTCGCCCGCGTCGTAGACCAGTACCACCTGCGGGTACGGTGTGGACAGCAGCGTCCTCGCCTCCAGCGCCCGCACTCCCGACCCGGGGCCCAACTGATCCAGGGCCTGCCGGAAGCGCAGCTCGCCGTCGTGCAGGATGGCCAGCGTGTCGAACCATGTACCGTCGCCGAAGACGACCACCAGGTCAGACCCCGGATCGGGGCTGAGCCGGGCGCGCAGGTAGCGTTCGTGCAATACGAAGGGTCGCGGCACCGTGATGCCCTGACGGACGAGGGCAGCTTGCACCAACTCGGCCGAGGGCTTTCCGGCAGCGGCGAACCACGCTCGCCCCGCCGCGAGCCCGGCCCCGCCCACTAGCAGCGCGGCCGCTACCCCGTACGGCCATCTCGATCCGGGTCGGCCTGCCTTTCGCAACACGGCCTTCCTCCTTTCACGCCCTGGCCGCCGCAGAAGCCGGTGGCGTCGTGTCAACCCCGCGTTTACATACACGCTGTCGGCCTCCCTGCAGGCCCTCGTGAAGACGAAGCGCCGGCCCCGCCCGGTCCCCACTGACGCGCTCGAGTCTCCCGCTAAGGTTGGGGCGTGGAATACCTGCCTGCACAGGTTCGCCTTCAAAGCACATTGTGATGACTGCCCGGATGTTGTCCATCCATGGAGGGTCAGTATGTGGCACACGTACGGGACGCCCACGGGGCTGATGACCGGACCTCTACCACCCCGATGCCGCCTATGTGAGCTGGCGCAGCGGGCGCAATGCGCTGACCACCTTCGAGCTGTATACGCGTTCGGCGCCCTTCGGCGGTGCCTACCTGCTCGTGGCAGGCCTCGACCTGGCGCTCGAGTTCGTCCTGCGCTTCCGGTACACGGATGACGACATCGCCTACCTGCGGCAGATCCGGGATTACGACGAGCGGTTTCTGGAGGAACTGCGTCACTTCCGCTTCGCCGGCGAGATCCTGGCCATGCGTGAAGGGTCGGTGCGTGCCCTAACGAACCGCTGCTGCGCGTGACCGCTCCTTTCCGAGAAGCCCTGCCGCTCGAGTCCGGGCTGCTCCACGCCATCAGCGCGTCGACCCTTATCGCGACCAAGGAGGCCCGAATCGTGCGCGCGGCGCGGGGCCGGCCGGTGGCCGAATTTGCCTTCCGGCGGGTGCAGGAGCCGATCATCGCCGCTTTGACGGCGAGCAGGAGGCATTCCAGGCGGTGGCGGAGAGCTTCAACGTTGCGGTCCGGGGTAACTGGCCGCATGATCGAACCGAAGCCGGCACGCCACGCTGCCACAACGGGTGGGCTGAGAGAGATGCCCTGGCCGCGGTTCGGGTCCGTGCAGGCCACACTGGCGCATCTGGTCGCAGTTCAGATGCTTTTGGCTGGCACGCTGGAAGGGGACGTCTCGGACAGCGATGGCACAGCCATCAGACTTCCCCACGCCGCAGGCGCTGGAAGAGTGCTGGAACGCTGTGGAGTCCGGTCTAGCTCGGCCGCCGTACCCCCCTGCCAAACCGGGCTCTCTTTGGGTCGGCGGGAGGCGCCCTTCACCTGGCTCTACGCCTGGCAGCAAGCGCGTAAACGCTCAGCAGCACCCCTGCGTAGTTCACGGCCGGTCCGTAGGCGTGCCAGAGCGTACCGCCGGTCGCACCAAAGAGGGGCACGCCCGAGCGGGCGCCCGCAAGGAACGCCGCGGCGTGATTGGTGCCCAACCCCGTGCCGAGCACGACGAGGGAGGTGGCCACCACTCGCGAAACTTCGTCACGGCCAGACCGAAGCGCTAGGAGAACGGCGGTCACCATGGCCACGTTCCAGAAGGCGATCTCCCGCTGCCATCCGGCCGCGACGCCCCAGGTGGTGCCGTGGCTGCTCGCCTCGGGGATGAACGCCTGGCTGACGAACGCGGCGGCCATGCCGAGCGCCGCAAGCACAGATACCACCGCAATGCCTTGTTCAGGGGCTGTGCGCCTCCCGCCCCGCTGTCCGACGAAGTACGCGGCGCGCTGCCCCCCGGAGTATATAACCCGGGCCATTTCGTCTCTCCAGCACATCGGCGGTTCAAGTACAACCCGCCCGGGGCCGGCTTTGTGCAGGCCACGCTCCTTGCCGGTGGGCCCGGTAAGGGCGGTGCAATCCAGTGGCCAAGGCGGTTGTGGCTCAGGTCGTGTTGGCTCTCTACTTTGAGGTGGTCGAGTGGGTCTCGCTGTTTCCCTGGAACGACCTTTCGGGCGGGAACCCGCAAGGTCTCATGCGGCTCGAGAGACCTACGCCCGGCTTTTCGGGCGAACCCACCGGTTCCTTCCTGCCATCTCCGACCACCCGGTTCGGATTCCAACCATGTGGTGCTCCACGTGCTGCTGGGCTGGGTGCTGGTCGAGTTGTTCGTCTCCATCCGGCGCCTTCCGGCCGCTGGGGTGCCTGGCGCCCCGAGGCACGGGGTGGCGGGTCGCGGCGCAGCCGGCCCACCGCACCATGGACCGCCTCGGCCGTGATATTAGCCCGAGAAGGCGTCGTGGGGGAGGTGGGGGACTGCATCGCCATGGTCATGGCCTACCTTGCCCGCCGCGGACGCCGGCCTGACGGCCGGCCGCTGGCCGGGAAGCGAGGGTCGCACGACCGGCCGGGACCGAGCCTGCTCAGCTCCACGCTGCTTCGGCCATAACGCAGGGACGAGGCTGGCTGCCTCAGGACGAAGGCCCGGGGTGTGGTATGATGGCGCCGGAAGGTTGAGCGAATGCGGCATGGCCTTTACGGTTCAGGACTTTCACGACCTCGTCCGGCTGCTGGGGGAACATCCGGAGTGGCGGGACGAGCTTCGGCGGCTGGTGCTCGCCGAGGATATGCTCCACCTGCCCCGGCTGGTTCGGGAGCTGGGTGAGCAGACGCGCCTTTTGGCCGAGGCGCAGCGAAGAACGGAGGAGCGGCTGCGGGAGCTGGCGGAAGCCCAGCAGCGTACCGAAGATCGCTTGGAGGCGTTGACCGCGAGGCTAGATGCGTTGACGGCGCGGGTCGATGCGCTGGCCGAAGCGCAGCGGCAGACGGAGCAGCGGCTGGCCGAACTGGCTGAATCGACCGATCAGGGCTTCCGGGTAATCCGGGCAGAGCTCGACGACCTCAAGGAGCGCTTCGACCGTGACGTGGGCCGACTGAAAGGCAGCGATCTTGAGCGCACGTACCGCGAGCGGGCTCCTTCGTACTTCGGGCGAGTGCTGCAGGGTCTTCGGGTGCTGAGCGTGGAGCAACTCGACCGTCTGGTGGAGCCAGCCTTGCTGGACGGGCGGCTGACGTGGGAGGAGCGCGACGACCTGCTGGACGCCGACATGGTCGCACGAGGGCGCTTGCGCGCCACCGGCCAGGACGCCTACCTGGTGGTCGAAGTCTCCTGGGGCGTGGGGGCTGGCGATGTCGAACGAGCGCATCGTCGGGCGGGCATCCTGCGCAAGGTGACCGGGTTCGCGTTAGCGGCGGTGGCAGGCCTATCCATCAGCCCCGAAGCCGGGGAATTGGCCGAGAGGTTGGGCGTGGTCAGGGTGAGCGACGGGACGCTCGAAGGCTGGACTGCGAACAGCTGAGCCTTATGCGGAGCGGGCCCGAAAGCTATAGGTGGCCACGGCGACCACGTGCTACTCCCCGAAGCGCCGGTACACCGAGGCAGCCGCCCCATCGCTACGGCGCCAGTCGAAGTCGATGCCAACTCTCTGCCTTCTGGACGGCTTCAGGCTCAGGAAGCGCTCGAGCATGAGCCCCGGCCCCTATCCATCTCAGCGTGGCCCAGGCAGGAGGCCACCACCGAGTTGGCAGCCGAACCCTGCCCTGGCGGCTCGAAGGATGGGGGGAGCGACCTGCGGGCTCGCGATGCGCGGTTGCCCCGTCTGGCAGGAGGACATACCCCTTAGACCGTATCCCCCTTGCGGCGCAGTCAAAGATGTGTCAAAAAACGAAGCGGGATCTGTCTGAACACACGGAGACTGGGACGTACTTCCAGGTGCCCGAATCCGTGGTGTGACGGAACTCGGCGGAACGCAGGGGAACACAGGCAAACATTCGCTCTGGCCTGAAAATCCCGGTGTCGCCGGTTCGATTCCGGCCCTCGGCACCACTTTTTATGCGGGTTTGCCGGATCGGAACTGGAAGCGACCTGGAAAAACGCAGGGTTTGTGCCAATACTTTGCCAATAGTCAGGAAGCTCCAACCCGCAGCATGTAGAGTGCAAGCAGGGGGCCGTACCGTTCTCGGCGGGGGATGGGGGCGTCAAGGGGCGTCGCCAAGCGGATTTGCCATAGATGTATTCGCACCAATCACCGTCCGCCGGGTGAAGTCCCGGCGGATGGTGACAAGAGAGCGGAGTGGGGCGGCGGTCATTTCGCCTCGGCCGAGTTGGGGCGCAGGTGCCTGGCCAGGCGGTGAACCGCCGCTCTCATTGCTTCGGGATGGCTTCCCACGTAGAAGTCCTTGACCACTTCGACGTCGCCACCAAGTAGCTCGGCTACGGCATCCAGGTCAGCCCCGGCATCCAGCAGCCGGGTCGCGAAAGTGTGCCGAAGCTTGTGAAACGAAAGATAGTGTACCCCAGCGGCTTTGAGTAGGGCCGCGAAGTCCCGGGTCACGTTGTGCCGGCTCATCGGCCACCCGGTCCCGGTGGCGAAGACGAGGTTGAAGCGGTCGAAGTAACCACCGCCAGCTCGCATGCGCTTTTCGGCTCACCGTTTGCGCCAGGCTTTCAAAGCCGTCACAGGCTCCGGAGCCAGGGCGAGGACCTGCGCTCCGTACTGGCCGAAGTGCATCGGTTGGCGCAGCGCTGGCTCGGGGATGCCTCTGCGACCGAGCCTGCCACGACCCCCGGGATCGGTCCGCCATCCGTGCGTGTGGCGGGCCGGTTGGTCGATCCGCGAGGCCGGGCTCGGCGGGAAAGGAGAGGCGCCCCGCGGTGAGTGGGGAGAGGCACCGGCCCGGATAAGCCGGGGTGCCGTCGATGCGGCAAGTGCCCCCGAGGAGGTGGTGAACCGGAGAAAGCTAGGCCGGATGGTCGGAAGACTCTCAGTGGATGCCCGGCGAACCGCGCCGGGTGGCTATATGGAACCCCATATGGAAGATCGGGTATCGAGTCCAAGCGAGGAGGGTGCGGTGGGAATTGTGTTCCTCCTCGGCCGGATCATCTACGGTGGCTTTTTCATCCTGAACGCGTTCAACCACTTCCGCAACGTCTCGTCCATGGCCGGCTACGCGCGATCCAAAGGCATAGCAGCACCCGAGGCCGCCGTGATCGGTACAGGGCTCATGCTGTTAGCCGGCGGGCTGAGTGTGCTTCTGGGTTACTTGCCCACGGTGGGCCTCGGCCTCATTGTGGTCTTCCTTCTGGTGGTGGCCTTCTGGATGCACAGCTACTGGGCTGTGCCGGACCCCATGGCCTGCATGGGCGAGCAGACCAACTTCTTCAAGAATCCGGCGCTCGCGGGTGCGGCGCTGATGATGACCCTTCTACCGCAGCCTTGGCCGCTAAGCCTGGGGGGCTGACCGGGGCCTTGCGGTCATCCCACCCGACGCGCCCGGGTACCCACGTCCCGTTGACAAGCACCCGGATGGGATCGCCGGCATGCAGCGCCACGTCGCCACAAGCCAGCCGCCTACCCTCGCCGTTTGTCGGCAGGCCGGTGGCTTCTGATCCGTCCGGCTCCTCAAACGCCTGCTTAGGGCCTGTTTTGGGGGTTGTCCAGAACCGGCTGGCACATCCTCGGGTACGCAGGACAAGGATCGGCTGCTCAGGCACGGCGTGCTGAGCCTAGGCGTTCGCGGTTACAAACGCCTCCGCCTGCACGCGGACGGCAGCATCCAGCCCGACCCCGGGATGCCGTTCCAGGTAGGACTTAACCATTCGCCAGCCCAGGTAATATCCCGTGCGTGGTGGCAAGTCGCCGCCGCCCGCCGAGAAATAGCGCGCGTACCCCTCCTCGCCGAGTGGCGAGTCGAGCCGGGGCGCGACCTCCGCCCAGAGGTCCACCTCGTGGCGGCGGCACCAGGCCAGCACCTCGGCGCTGAACCCGAGGACCCGCTCCGGCTCCGCCTCGGGGCAACAGGCCTCTGCCACGGCCGTCGCCAACCCCTCATCGGCCAAGAACTCGCGCAGCGGCAGGGCCGCCAGCGCCCGGCGGTAGTCGAAGCCCTCCCGGGCGATGAAGTCGCGCACGGCGCACGCGCCCTCCGTATACCGCACCACGTGCGCGCATTCGTGCGCAACCCAGAGCGGTAGGTCGTCCCAGGGAAGGTATGCGCCGAAGAACTCGCCGCCCCATGCCTCGAGGGAGATCGCCACCACGGGACGCCCGCCGACCACGAGCTGGCAGGCGTTGCTATAGCCGAGCCCGACCAGCAACACGACCTCCGGCTCCTGGCGCGGGTGTAACAGCCGTATAGCCGCACGCAAGCCCGCCAGGGCCAGCCCGGTCGGATCGAGATCCCGCAGGCGTGCCACGAGTGCCCGCGCCTCGTCCACCCGCGCGGACCAACGGTGGCGGTAGTCCTCTACGACGTCGCCACCCGGCCCGAAGCTGGCGTCGTAGGCCTCCAGCAGGGGCCGGTGCGTCTGCACATAGTCGTTGAGGGCGCGCGCGGAACCTGGGTCGGCGATCCAGGCGCGTAACAGGTCGGCATGGATGGCCCGTACGCCCATGCACTACTCCTCCTCGTGGATTATAGTCCAGCCAGGGCTTGGGACAGCCAAGTTTGGTTAGGGCCGGAGGCGTCACCGATAAGGGCCAGCAGGCGGCCGTCCCGGCCTCACAAGGAGCCAGGTAGGCTTCCCTGCGGGCAGCCCTTCCTCGCGGCTCCTGGGGCTATCGATACGGTTCAGCGACTCAGTAGTGGCCGAGGCGAGCCAGCCGCCGAACTACCGCCAGGCAACTCCGAAAGGCGGCCCAGCCGAAGGCGAAGCAGGCGAGTGAAACCAGTACCGCCCCCAGGACTTCAGGCCACGGCATGGTCAGCAGGCGCTCGCCCCGCACCGTGACGAGCTTCAGCAGGCGGTGGGGCCACGCGAAGGGGACGAGCCGTACCAGCGGTGAAAGCTCCCACGGCACCAGCAAGAGGCCAACGAACGCAAACTGCAGGATTTGAAACGACGCTTCCACACCTTTGAAGTCTGGTTCTGCTTCGTTGAGACTGGTCGGCGCTGGCACTGGGGCAAAGGGCCTTTCGAGAGCTCTTGGCTGAATTCCCCCCGGAACGGCTTCGAGGACGGGCCTGTGGGCGCGAG
>JBFMCJ010000012.1 GCA_040754675.1 Bacillota bacterium | reverse complement strand
GCCAGCGCCTTGACGCGGCGGCCCGCCGCGGCCGCTTCGGCAAAGATGCGGTAAGGGCTGGCCCTGAAGAGTTCGGTCACGTCGCGAACGCGGCCGGGAGCGCGCAGGTCGGGCTTGTCGGACCCGAACTGCGCCATCGCCTCGGCATATGGCATCCTCCGGAACGGCAGCGGCACCGATACGCCCAGGATCTCCTCAAACAGGCGCGCCATCAGCCCTTCGGTCAGGGTGAGCACGTCGTCTTCGTCCACGAAGGACATCTCGACGTCGAGCTGGGTGAACTCCGGCTGTCGGTCCGCACGCAGATCTTCGTCCCGGAAGCAGCGGGCGATCTGATAGTAGCGGTCCGCCCCCGACACCATCAGCAGCTGCTTGAACAGCTGAGGCGACTGGGGGAGCGCGTAGAACTCGCCCGGGTGCACCCGGGAGGGCACCACGTAGTCGCGGGCCCCCTCAGGCGTCGAACGGGTCAGCATGGGGGTCTCGAACTCGATGAAGCCGTGCTCTTCCATATAGCGCCGGATGATCGCGTTGACACGGTGGCGCAGCTGCAGCACGTCCAGCATGCCGGGCCGGCGCAGGTCGAGGTACCGGTAGCGCAGCCGAAGCGCTTCGTCCACGTCGGTCAGGTGGTCCACGGGGAAGGGCGGGGTCGCCGACGTGCTGTAGCGCACGAGCTCGCGGGCCACCACCTCAACGGCCCCCGTCGCAAGCTGGGGGTTTTCCATTCCCGGAAGCCGCTTTCGGACGCTTCCCGCCACCCCGATGCAGTCCTCGAGGCGCAGGCGCTCGGCCAGCGAGAAAACCTCCTGGCCGGCATCGGGCGTGACGACAACCTGCACCACGCCACTGCGGTCCCGCAGATCGACGAAGATGAGACCCCCGTGGTCGCGCCGGCGCATCACCCAGCCGTTTAAGCGCACTGCGTCGCCCACGTGCGCTTCCCGCAGCGTTCCTGCTTCATGCGTTCGCTTCAGCAACCTCATGGAGGCCGGCTCACTCATGGCACTTCTCAGGACTCCTTCGCGTTTTTGGCCCACCGTGCCGCTGCCTCAACGATAGACTCGGGGTCCGCTTTCACCTGGTCGCCCGTTCGCAGATCGCGGATCACGTACGCAGCCCCGTCCGTGCCGCCCGGCGGGGCCTCCTCGCCGCCAACGATGACGGCCACCCGCGCCCCGGCGCGGTCCGCCGACTTGAGCTGCGCCTTGAGGCTCCGGTTGTGGTAGTCGGTGTCCACCCGAAGCCCGCGGCCGCGCAGCTGGTAGACGAGCCTCAGCGCCTCGCCGCGGCGATCCGGGTCGGATTGCGCGACGAACACGTCCAGCCACCCCTCGTCCGCACCGAGGGCGCCGGATTCACCGGCGGCCAAAAGCGCCCGCTCCATCCCCGACGCAAAACCCACCCCAGGCGTCGGCGGGCCGCCCAGGGTCTCCACCAGCCCGTCGTAGCGCCCGCCGCCGGCCACCGCGTTCTGGGCGCCGAGGCTCTCCGACAGGACTTCGAACACCGTTCGGGTGTAGTAATCGAAACCCCGTACCAGGCGTGGGTCCAGGACGTACAAGACCCCCAAAGCTCCCAGATGCCCGCGAAGGGTGTCGAGGTGCGCCCGGCAGTCGCCGCACAGGTAGTCGTACGAGGCCGGAGCGTCGTTCGTCACTTCGCGGCACGCCGGCACCTTGCAGTCGAGCACCCGCAGCGGGCTGCGCTCCAGCCGGCGCCGGCAGCTTTCGCAAAGCAAGTGCGCCCGCGGCCGGAGAAAGCCGACGAGCCTCTCCCGGTACGCCGGGCGGCAGCGGGGGCAGCCAATGCTGTTGAGGTGCACCTCGAAGCGGCTCAACCCCAACCTGCGGAAGATCTCGATGGGCAGCATGATGGCCTCGGCGTCGAGAGCCGGGTCCTCCGAACCCAGCGCCTCCGCCCCGATCTGGTAGTGCTGGCGCAGCCTCCCCGCCTGCGGGCGCTCGTAACGAAACATCGGCCCGATGTAGAAGACCTTCACGGGCTGCGGCCACAGCCTCATGCCGTGCTCGATGTAGGAGCGGGCCACCGGAGCCGTCCCTTCCGGGCGCAGGGTGATGCTCCGCCCCGAGCGGTCAGTGAAGGTGTACATCTCCTTCTCAACCACGTCGGTGGCTTCACCGACGCCCCGGCTGAAGAGTTCGGTGTGCTCGAAGATCGGGGTTCGGATCTCCCGGTATCCGTAGGAGGCCATCACCTGCCGGGTGATGGCCTCCAGCCGGCTCCATGCCTCGCTTCTCCCGGGCAGCACGTCCTCCGTGCCGCGCGGAGCCTTGATCTCCATGGACGTTTTCTTGCTCTCCCTCTGGTACCGTACCGCTATCGCTTCGGCTGCTGCGCAGGCTCCTGCTGCGGCTGTGCCTGCGACTGCTGCTGCGGTTGGGACTGCTGTTGCGACTGCTGCTGGGATTGCTGCTGAAGCTTCTTCAGGAAGTCCTCCTGGGCCCGCCGCTGCTCCTCCAGGACCTTCTGGATCTTCTCGATCTCCTGCTCCTCGTGGGCCGCGTCATTCTTCAGCCCCATGCTCGAGTAGAGCATGTACAGCGTCAGGTGCATCTGCATGTCCATGGGTGCAAGGTCCGACGCCTTGCGGAAGGCTGCCGCGGCCCTCTCCTTGTCGCCCTTCTGCTGGTACGCATTCCCCAGGGCCAGGTGCAGCACCGGATCGCTTGGGGCCAGATCCGTCGCCTTCTTGAACGACGCCAGGGCTTCGTCCGCCTTCTTGAGGCGCAACAGCGTCACGCCGACGCCGTAGTGGATGTAGGCGTCGTCAGGGTTCTTTTCGAGCGCCTGTTTGTAGAGCGAAAGCGCCTCTTCGGCGTCGCCCCGCGCCAGCGCGTCCCGGGCGGCGAGTTGCGGGTCCAGGATGGAGACGGTAGCGCTTTGCCTGAGGTCGGAGAACCACTGGGCGAAATTCTGGTCCGCCTTCTCCCGCCTAATCTGCTCGGCGAGATCCTTCTTGGCCTCCTCGAACTCCTTGCCCGTGGGCTCCTTCCGCTCCAGCACCTGGATGATGTGGTAGCCCAATTCGCTTTTCACCGGTTCGGAGAGCCCGCCGACCGCAAGCGAAAACGCAATCCTGTCCACCGCGTCCGGCAGCTCCCCGTGACCCACGAACCCCAGATCCCCGCCGTTGGCGGCCGAGGTCTCGTCTTCCGACTCCTTGCGGGCAAGTTGCGCGAAGTCGGCGCCGCCCTTGAGCTGCCGGTAGATCCGGTCGGCCCGGTCCTTGGCCGCCTTCCAGGCGGCGTCCGTCTCCCTCTCGGGCCGCACCAGGATCTGGCGCACCTTTACCTGCTCGTATGCCCGCGCGACCTCTTCGTCGGTGACCTCAAAGCGGGTCGCCAGCTTCTCCTGGAGCTTCTCCGCCATGAGACTCTCCTCAACCGCCTTGCGCAGGTCGCTCTCCGTCATGTTGCGGACCTGAAGCTCGCGCTCGTACGCGGCCCGGGAGGGGAACGAGTCGCGAATCTGGTTGATGCGCTCGTCCACCTCGCGGCGGCCGACCCTGATACCCTCGTCTCGGGCAGCCTGCAGGATGAGGCGGGCGTTGATCAGGTCGCTCAAGGCCTGGTACTTGATCTGCTCGATATCGGTGGGGCGAACGGCACCCTGCGTCTGCTCGTAGGTGCGAAGCTGCTCGAGGAAGGCGCGCTGGAACGCAAGGTTGCCGATAGTGTCGCCGTTGACCCGCGCGATGGCCGCCTCGGCCGGCTGCTCGCTTCGGAAAAAGACCGGGACGCCCACGTACATGAGCGTAACGGCAAAGGCGACGGCCACGGCAACGATGATCCATTTCATATGGGAGCGCATGCGCTCCATGAACATGTGAAGCTACCCCACTTCCCGCTGCAACACGGCCATTCTAACGCCGCGCGCGCTCACGAGTCCAGCCGGGGAGTTTCCACCACCAGCGTGACCGGCCCATCACATACCGAGAAGACTTCCATGTGATCGCCGAAGCTTCCGACGGCTACCGGCACACCCCTGGCCTCCAGGGCCGACCGGAGGGCCTCAAACACCACCAGCGCCTCTTGCGCGGGGGCCGCCCTGTCGAAGCTCGGACG
Source organism: Bacillota bacterium (assembly GCA_040754675.1). Lineage (NCBI taxonomy): Bacteria > Bacillati > Bacillota > Bacillota bacterium. The sequence goes on along the minus strand of JBFMCJ010000012.1, from coordinate 18,341 downwards.
GCGCCCGCGGCTTGCGTCCCCGACGACGGTGAAATTGGAGATGAGCAGGACCTGCCCCTGCGCCTGCAGCACCGAATCGTTCAGTTTTCCCTGGCCGTCCTGGAAGACCCGGAGGTGGGCGAGCTTTTCGGCCATGTACTCGGCCTGCGCGCGGCCATCGCCGCGTTCCACGGCCACGAAAACAAGAAGGCCCCGTTCGATGGAAGCGACCGGACGACCTCCGGCCTCAACCCGTGCACCCCGCACCCGTTCCACTATAGCCCGCATGCTTGCCCTGCCGCCGCCCCGGCGCCTTACTCCCTCTCAGCCGCGGTCAGGCGCCGCGGGTTCGGCCCGGCGTACCTCGATGACGCCTTCCACCTGGCGGATGCGGCGCACCAGTTCGTTGAGCTGGTCCATCCCGCCGACGTCCACCACCACGTTGATGATGGCCAGCTGCTGGCGGGTCGTCCGGGTTTGCACGGCCTCGATGTTGGTCTTGCCGTCCGAGATCGCGTTGATGATGTTGGAGAGCAGATTCACCCGGTCGTGGGCTTCGATGTGCAGGTCAACCGGGTAGACGGCGCCCGGCACCCTGTTCCAGCGCACCTCGACCCGGCGCTCGGGGTCTTCCAGGGCAGACTGAACGTTGGGGCAGTCGGCGCGGTGCACCGAAATGCCCCGCCCCCGCGTCACGTACCCCACGATGGCGTCCCCGGGCACGGGGCTGCAGCACTTGGAAAAGCGGATCAGCAGATTATCGGCGCCCTCCACCGTAACGCCCACCGATGCCGGCGTCGTGCGGGAGAGGCGGCCGGCGCTTTCCAGCCGCTTCTGGCGCAGCCGCGCGAGGAGCTCCTCCCGCCCCACCAGCCGGCCCAGGGCGTGCACCGGCGAGATGCGCCCGAAGCCGATGGCGGAGTAAAGGTCTTCCGGGGTGGCGAGCCCGTAGCGGCGAGCGAGCTGCGGGATCCCGTCGTTGCGCGAAGCCTCCGCCAGGTCGATGCCGTACCGCCGGGCCTCCCGCTCCAGAAGTTGGCGGCCTCGTTCAACACTCTGCTCGCGTCGGGCCTCCTTGAGGAAGCTGCGGATCTTGCTCCTCGCCTTGGAGGTCTTGACGAAGTTCAGCCAGTCCTGGCTCGGCTGAGCGTGCTTGGCGGTGATGATCTCGACGATCTCGCCGTTCTTGAGCCGGTAATCCAGGGAAGTGAGCCGGCCGTTCACCTTGGCGCCGGCGCAGTGCAGCCCGATGTCGGTGTGCACCGAGAACGCGAAGTCCACAGGGGTGGCGCCCGCCGGCAGGTTCTTCACGTCGCCTTTCGGGGTGAAGACGAAGACCTCGTCCTCGAACAGGTCGATCTTGAGCGTCTCCATGAACTCGTGCGGGTCTTTCATCTCCCGCAGCCATTCCATAACCTGGCGCAGCCACGCCACCTTGGCGTCGAACGCCGTGGCCGACCGCTTCTCCTTGTACAGCCAGTGGGCAGCGATGCCGCGCTCGGCCACGTCGTGCATCTGCTGCGTGCGGATCTGTACCTCCAGGGGCTCGCCGCGCGGCCCGATGACGCTCGTATGCAGCGACTGGTAGAGGTTCGACTTGGGCATGGCGATGAAGTCCTTGAAGCGGCCCGGGATGGGCTTCCAGAGGCTGTGCACCATGCCCAGCACCGCGTAGCATGCTTTCACGTCGTCCACGAGGACGCGCACGGCCATCAGGTCGTAGATCTCGTCCAGCGAGCGGTTCTGGGTGCGCATCTTCTGGTAGATCGAGTAAAAGTGCTTCGGCCGCCCCTGAACCCGGCCGGTGATGCCCATCTCCGCAAGCCTGGCCCGCAGGATCTCCATGACCTCTTCCAGTTCGCCCTCGCGCTCGGTACGCTTCTTGGCCACCGCCTGCACGAGCTGGTAGTAGGCCGTGGGATCGAGGTAGCGAAGGGCCAGGTCTTCCATCTCCCACTTGAGCTGCCAGATCCCGAGCCGGTGGGCGAGCGGCGCGTAGATCTCCAGGGTCTCCCGTGCCACCTTGCGCTGCCGCTCGGGCGGGAGGTGGCGAAGCGTCCGCATGTTGTGGAGGCGGTCGGCAAGCTTGATGAGCACCACGCGCAGGTCCTCCGCCATGGCCAAAAACATCTTTCGGAGGTTTTCGGCCTGCTGGGCCTCGCGGGATTGAAATGGGATCTTGCTGAGCTTGGTGACGCCGTCTACGAGCCGGGCGATCTCGGGGGTAAAGGCCTTCTCGAGCTCTTCCACCGTGACCGGCGTGTCCTCCAGCACGTCATGCAAGAGCCCTGCCGCCACGGTGGCAACGTCCACCTCGAGTTCGGCCAGGATGCGGGCGACCTCCACCGGGTGCTGGAAAAACGACTCCCCCGAATCGCGAACCTGGCCCTCGTGCGCCTCAGCCGCAAAGTTGTAAGCGCGCACCAAGAGATCCGTGTCGACCGGGGGGTTGTACGCACGGATTCGCTCGATGAGAGCCTGAAGCGGCTCATCCAGCGCCGCCAGGGTCGAAGCGTTACTCATACGCCCGAACTTAAACGCCACCGCCTCCGTTTACGCGTCATAGCGCACCAGCGCCAGGATCCGGTCGGAATCAAAGCCCAGGGATTCCAGCCGCTTTCGACCGCCGAGGAAGGCAAGCTCGATGAGGAAGGCAAACCCGACGATCTGCGCCTCCAGTTGTTGAACGAGCCGTGCCGCCGCGCCCATGGTGCCGCCGGTGGCCAGCAGGTCATCGACCAGCAGGACCCGCTGTCGCGCCCTCAGCGCGTCTTTGTGGATCTCAAGCGCGTCACGGCCGTACTCCAGCTCGTACTCCACCCGGATTTTCTCCGCCGGGAGCTTGCCCGGCTTCCGGATCAGTACGAAGCCGGCACCAAGCTCATACGCCAGCGGCGCGCCCAGCGCGAACCCCCGGGACTCCACGCCCACCACCATCTCCACGCGCTCGTCCCGGAACCGGCGCCCTATGGTGCGGATGATGTACCCCAGCGCGTCCGCGTCCTTCATCACCGTCGTGATGTCTTTGAAATTGACGCCGGGACGGGGGAAATCCGGGATCTCCCGGATCAACGCCTTCAAGTCCATGGCGTGCACTGCCCTCTTTCTACACGCAAACCCCGGACCTGTGTACACGCAAACGGCCTCACGACGCGGTATCGGCCCTTTCCCGGGCCGCCGCCCACCGCTCCCACCACCGGCCCGCGTCACCGGCAAACGCGCCGGCCAGGGCCTCCTGCCAGAACTGGCGAACCCTGATGAGCTCATTATACCGGGAAGACCGCGTCAAGTCGAGCTTTACGCCCATTTTCGCCCCCTTCCACACCCGCCTACCCGTCTCCGGGTCCCGCCCCACCACCCCGATCTCTTCGAAGACCCCCAGGGCGTGGTCCAGCAGGGCCGGCGACAGGTGCTCCCGCAAGCGCGGCTCCAGCACCCCCAGGGCTGACGCCAGATCGTGCAGGTGGTACGAAAGCGCGGGCCCGGCAACGCTGGCCTGGGCGGCCAGGAGGCGGTACAGCTGGCGGAGTTCCTCCACGCCCGGGATGGCTGAGAGATAGCGCCCCTCGATCTCCCGCCGGTCCTGCTCACCGAAGGCCAGGACGATCCGCCGAACCCCGCCGCCGGTGCACGCCTCTCCCCACCGCCACGGTTCAAAGGGCAGCTGCCACAGTACCAGTTCCCCGCCCGGCCTCACCCGATAGAGCACCCGGGGGTCCCACGTCACGAGCACCTGGCCACGGCTGAACAGGTGATCGGGTCCCGCGACGGGGTCGCCGCCGCCCGCCCACGCAAAGTGGAGAGCGAAATCCGGGGCCGCCCTCCACACCGCCCCACACAGCGCCACCCCCGAAGCGGCGTCCCGCACGCCCACCACGATAGGGCCGGCCTGGGCGCCTGGACCCTCACCCTCTCGGGCCGCGAGCCATTCCACCAGGGCACGCGCCGATCCGTCGGCAAGCCCCCGCCGGTCCTCCACTTGGACGCCCATCCGGTTCGCCGCTACCACCTCACCGGCGGCCGGCATGTCGGCGGCGCGTGTTGGAGCGTTCGGAAAGGCTCCCGCGTCCCCGTCGCGGCTCCAGACGAACACCGGCAGGCCCTGAAGCTCCTGCGCCGGCCTCAAATGTGCGGCGCGCAGCTCCACCTCGCCAAAGCGGCCGAGCCGCGGGGTGAACGCGAGGTCCAGCCGACGCCCGGACGAGGTGATCGCGCCCACGGCGTCCTTCCACTCCGCCGCCCGCCCGAACGCGATGGCCGTCGCCTCGGCCCTGGTTTGGGGGTCTCGCACGACGAGGCGCAGGTGGCGCCCGTCTGCACCCACCGGGCGCGCCTCGACGAGTTCCAGGCCGGCACACGCCAGGACGGGGCGCGGGTTACCCTCGCCGTGCGGTTCGAGCAAAAAGAACTGGTGCGCCAGATCGGCACTGAGGTCCGGAAGCCGCACCCAGGCGTCCAGTTCCAGGCGGTGCACGAAGGGGCCGCTCCAGCGGCTGGAGATGGCCTCGCTCAAATGCGCCCGGAAGGCGGAAACGTCGCGGGCAGCGAGCGAAAAGCCCGTCGCCATCGGGTGGCCGCCGAACCGGGTGAAGTACGGGGCGCACGCGGCCATGGCCTCGTAGAGGTTGAGGTTGGGTACGCTGCGGGCAGAACCCCGCGCCTCCTCCCCCTCGATCGCGATGACGGCGGCGGGGCGGGCAAACCGGTCGACCAGCCGTGACGCCACCACGCCCACTACCCCGGGATGCCATCCCTCCTTTGCGACGACGATGACGGGCGGGTCCGACGCCTGGAGCTGCGCCTCAGCCTCCGCCAGCGCCTCCTCCAGGACGCGCCGCTCCATGTCCTGGCGCGTCCGGTTGGCCGCCTCCAGGCGATCGGCGGCCTGCTGCGCCTCCTCGTCGCTTTCGGCGAGCAGAAGCGACAGCCCGACCGCCGGGTCGTCCACCCGTCCCGCCGCGTTCAGGCGTGGCGCCAGGATGAAGGCGACATGAAACGCTTCGACCTCCGACGGCTCGACGCTCGCGCGCCGGGCAAGCGCCGCCAGTCCCGGCAGGGGCCGGGATCGCACCTGGTGCAGGCCCTCGTAGACCACGGCGCGGTTCTCGCCGGTCAGGGGAACGACGTCGGCGACCGTTCCCACGGCTGCAAGCTGCACGAGGGCCGCATCGTCCGCCTCGGTCAGCCGGTCGGCGAACTCCAAGAGCGCCCGGGCCGTGTGATAGGCGAGCCCCGCCGCCGCCATCGACTCCCCGCCCGGCAGGGCTGCCATCCGGTGGGCCGCCACCACCGCTGCCGCGGGGGGAAGCCGGCGCCCCGGCTCATGGTGGTCAACCACCACCACGTCCAGACCTCGCCGGGCCGCCTCCTGAACCGCCTTCATGGCCGTCAGCCCGCAGTCGACCGCCACCACCAGCCGCACGCCCCGTTCGGCCATCTCCAGCAGGACGTCCTGGTGCAACCCGTAGCCCTGCGACAGCCGGTGCGGGATGAAATGGTGAACCTGCGCCCCAAGCCGCCTCAGCGCCCGCACCAGTATGGCCGTCGACGTCTGGCCGTCCGCGTCGTAGTCGCCGTAGACGACCACGGGCTCGCCGCGGCGTACAGCCTGCAGCATACGCCACGCCGCCGCCCGGACGCCCGGCAGCCGCCACGGAAGCCCCGAAGGCCGTCCCGGTCGGATGAACTCGGCCGCCTCCGCCGGACCCGTGATGCCCCGGTTGATGAGAAGCTGCCCTATCAGCGGGTGAAGTCCCACGGCACCGGCAAGCTGCCGGGCACGGGCGGGGTCGGGCGCCGGGGCCTCCCAGAGCACGTCCACGCCGTTTGCCACGGATCTCCCCGGGCCTCTCTTAGTAGCCGCCGTCTTGTGGGTCGCTGCGCGCCGCGGGGGCGCCGGGAGCGCGTCCGGTGTCTCCCTGGGGGGCGGCCTCGGCCTCACCCTCCCGAGCGATCCCGTCGAGCTGGCTGGAGAGGCGGTCCCTCTCGGCCTCCACGCCGGCAAGCCGGGCCTCGAGCCGGTGGATCTGGCGCGACAGCTGGCGCGCCCTCACGCGCACCCTCACGTCGTCGGCCCCCAGCAACAAAGAGGCGGCGGTGGCGCCCGCCACCGCGAAGATGACCACCAAACGGCCCACGTCGAGCTGCCAGGTCCACGCAAGAAAGCTGACCGATACAAGCTCGGGGTTCTGCAGCGCAAAAGCTGCGATCGCAAGGAACACCAGCACAAAAGCCACCGCCAGCACTATCACGGGGAACTCTCCCATCCCCTCCATGTGCACCGGGCGCAACGCGCGCTACAGCCGCCCCGAGCGCCAGATCGCCCAGGCGAGAGTCACGGCCGCCACCATGGACCCGGCCACCGCAGCGGCCGCGACCACCGGTACGCCTGCAACGAGAGGGCCGGCGGGCTCGTTCCACAGCAGGCCGCCCGCTATCCCCAGGCCTGCAGCGAGAAACGCGAGCGCCACCCGGTTGGCGGCCCGCTCGATACGGCGAAGCTGCCATTCACTCTCAACCGGGCCTCGCTGCCCCGCCCCGATCCGCCCGGCCTGTGCCATCTCCAGAAGGCGATCCACCCTCTCCGGAAGGGTACGGACCACCTCGGCAACCTCCTGCACGCTTTCCAAAAAGAGAAAGGCCTGCCGGCGCAGATCGAGCCGCCGCAGCACCAGCCGCCTGGCAAACGGAAGCGCCACCTCCAGGGCGTTGAAGGACGGGTCGAGCATGCGCCCGAGGCCGTCCAAAAGGGCCAGCGCCCGGGCAAGCAGGAGCAGTTCGGCGGGCAGTTGCAACCTGTGTCTGGCCACGACCTCCATCGAGTCGGCGACCATCTCGGAAAGTGACAGCTCGGAAATGGGGCGGCCGTAGTTGCGGGCGATCAGATCCGCGATGTCCCGTTCCAGGGCGGGCAGGTCAACGTCGGAAGGCACGATCCCCATGCGCCTCATGCTGCGCACCGCGCCACGGGTGTCCTGCCGCACTACCGAGAGGAATGTACTGGCGAGGTGCTCGGTTGTCTCCCGGCTCAGGCTTGCGACCATGCCGAAGTCCAGAACGCCCAGCCTCCCGCCGGGCTCCACCAGCAGGTTTCCGGGGTGAGGATCCGCATGGAAGTAGTGGTCAACCAGCACCATCTTGAGGAAGATCTCGGCGCCGCTTCTGGCAAGCCTCCGGCGGTTGATACCCATCGCGTCCAGGCGGGAGAGGTCGGTGACCTTGGCACCGGTCAGGCGCTCCATGGTCAACACCCGCGCCGTGCTCCGGTCGAGGTAGACGCGGGGGATGTGGATACGCCGGTCGCCGCGGAAGTTGCGCCGGAAGCGCAGGATCTGGCGGGCCTCCACCCGGTAGTCCATCTCCCGGCGCATGATCCGGGCAAACTCGTCGGCCAGCGCGACCGGGTCCACGCGGATCTTCCCGAGATGGTCGGAAGCGAGGCGCGCCAGGTCCCGGATGATCTCCAGGTCGGTGCGTACCTGCTCCTCGACACCGGCTCTCAGCACCTTCACGACCACCGGCTCGCCGCCTGGCAGCTGTGCCGCGTACACCTGGCCCAGCGAGGCGGACGCCAGGGGTTCCGCATCGATGGTGCGGAAGAGCTGGGAAAGCGGCGCGCCCAGTTCCTGCTCGATGAGGGTGCGGCTCAGCTCGAAGGGCTGGGGCGGGACGCGGTCCTGCAAGCGCGAGAGTTCCTCGACGTAGTCGTGTGGCAGCAGATCGGCCCGCAGGCTCAGTACCTGGCCCAGCTTGATGAACGTCGGGCCGAGCTCCTCCAGCGCCTCGCGAAGGTGGACGGGCCCGCCGGGACCCTCGGCCCGGCGGCACCTCCTGGGGAGCAGCCCCCGAAGCCCCAGCGAGTCGAGGAAGACCGCGAAGCCGTGGCGAGCCAGCACCTCCGCAACCTCGCGGTAACGCCGGAGGTGCCGCACCCGCCGCCCGATGAGGCGTATCCCGGGCCGCACCACGTCAGGTAACCCCCTGCGCCGGGGCGGGCCGGGAACCCGGTGAGCCGGTGCCGCCTGCCCTGTTACTCGGCCGCGCCTGCCCTGGCCCGAGCGCGGTGCCGCTCTTCAGCCATGCGCCAGGCCACCCAGAGGGTGCTGGCCACGAAGATGGAGGAGTAGGTCCCCGATGCCACGCCCACGAAAAGCCCGAGGGAGAAGTCGCGCAGGCTCGAGCCGCCGAGCAACAGGAGCGCCAGAACGACCACCAGCGTGGTACCCGCCGTGTTGATCGTGCGAGGTAATGTCTGGGTGATGGCCTCGTTGGCCAGCCGGTCATAATCCCTCCGCCGTGCGAACCGGCTCAGGCGCTCTCGTACCCGGTCAAAGACCACGATGGTGTCGTTGACGGAGTAGCCCAGCACCGTGAGCACCACGGCCACAGTCGAGACGTTGAACTCGAGCCCCAACAGCGCATAAAGCCCCAGCACCACCAGCACGTCGTGCAAGAGCGCCACGATGGCCGCGATGCCGAAGCGGTGCTCGTAGCGCAACGTCACGTAGACCAAAATGCCCCCAACGGCCAGCAGCACCGCAAACAGCGCCTGATTGACCAGCTCCCTGCCGATGACCGGGCCGACCACCTCGGTGCGGCGCTCGTCGACCGACCCGAACGTCTCTTGCAGGGCCTGGTCGATGCGCCCGATCTCCCGCTGGCTGAGCTCGCGCGTCCGGATGAGCACCGAGTGGCCCTGCTCAAGGGGCTGCACGACAGCCCCTCCCAGCCTCAGGTCGGAGAGCGACGGCCCGCCCAGCACCTGCTGCACTTCGGCCGCCGTCACCGGACGGGGCAGCCCTCGCTCCAGAAGCGTGCCGCCGGTGAAGTCGATACCCAGATTGAATCCCCTGACGCCAATGGCCAAAAGCGCCAGCGCCGTGATCAGCACGGTCGCTACCAGGAAGATGCCGCGATAGCGCATGACGTCGTAGACGCGCTGCGCAGGCGTACCCGCGAGGCCGGGTGCCTGAACTGCCGCCCTGGCCGCCTTCATCGGGACACCGCCTCTCCCGGCAGCAGATGCCTCGTGGCCCGCGCCGGATCCCTGTTCACGTAAGCGTCAAGCAGCACCCGCGTCACGACCACGGCCGTGAACATGCTCACCAGGATGCCCAGGCTCAGCGTGACTCCGAACCCCCGGATGGGGCCTGTCCCGAAGTAGAACAATGCGGCCGCCGCGATGAGGGTCGTGATGTTGCTGTCCAGGATGGTGCGCAGGCTGCCCTTGAACCCGTCGTCCACCGCCGCCCGCACTCGCTTACCCTCCCGCAAGCCCTCCCGGATGCGCTCGAAGATCAGCACGTTGCCGTCCACGGCCATGCCGGCCGAGAGCAGCAGCCCTGCGATGCCGGGCAGCGTCAGAGTGGCCTGCAGTCCGACGATGACCCCCATCAGGAGCACGATGTACGAAGCCAGCGCCAGGTCGGCCAGCCCGCCCGGCAGCCGGTAGTAGAGCAGCATGTACAGGAACACCAGGAAGAGGCCGATGATGCCTGCCTTCAGGCTCTGGTCGATGGATTCCTTGCCCAGCGTCGGGCCCACCGACCGCACCTCGGCCACCTCGAGGGGAACCGGGAGTGCGCCTGCGTTGAGCTGCACCACCAGATGGCGCGCCTCTTCCATCGTGAAGTTGCCTTCGATCTGGGCCCTCCCGCCTGAGATGGGCGTCCTCACCACTGGCGTCGAGATCGGCTCGCCGTCCAGCAAGATGGGGATCACCTGACCCAGGTAACGGGTGGTGGCCTCCTCGAACTTGCGGGCCGCTTCGGGCTTGAACTCGATAGCCACCGCCGGCCGCCCGAACTGATCCTGGGTGAGGCTGGCCCTGGCCAGGTCGGCGCCGGTCAGGATCGTTTCCCCCGTAGGGCTCTTGAACTCCAGAAGCGCCGTCTTGCCGATGGTCTCGATGGCCTGCTGCGGGTTGTCGATGCCGGGAAGCTCGACGATGATCCGGTCCTGACCCTGGCGCTGCACGATGGGCTCGGCAATGCCAAGCCCGTTCACCCGGCGTTCGACGACGGCCAGGGCGCGCTCCATGGTCTCGCTGTCGACCGCCGGGGTGCCCGGCGACGGCTGCGCCTGGAGCACCACGTGGCTGCCGCCGCGCAGGTCCAGCCCCAGCCGGAAAGGCCGCGTGGCCAGCATCCCGCCCGCAATAGCCACTACAGCCAAAATGAGGAGCATTCTCCACATTCTGCCCCGAGCCACTCAAGCGGCCTCCTCGCTGCGCCCGATCGCGCCGTCGTTCACGCCCCTGCGCGCACAGGCGCTATTATAGGAAACTGCCGGCAGGGTGTCAAACGGCGCCCCCGCCGCCACGCGCTACAGCAGGCGCATGCCGTTCATCTCCAGCTGGAAGGTGCACCCGAGAAAGTCCGCCGCACGCCGGCACATGACCATCCGTGACAGAAAGATCTCGAAGTACTCCATCAGTGGAATGATGCTCGTATCCACTTCAAGTTCAAGCCGGACCGCCCGTGCCCCCGCGTCCACACGCAGAAACGAGCGCTTCACCGCGTAGTTGACCCGGTCGTGGATGTCGAAGCGCGCCGGATCGGCGTTCTGAACGCGGCTGCGGTGAACGTCGCTCTTGTCCGCCAGGATCAGCGCGGCCGAAACGGCGTTGACGGGCTGGCCGACTTCCTCCTCGTGGTTGCCCACGGCGCCTGCGATGATGGCCACCTCATCGGGCTCCATCCCCAGGTCCCTGAGCACCCCGACCAGAATGCAGGCCCCGATCTGTCCGTGGGCGTGGCGCGCCACGGCGTTGCCGATATCGTGGGTATACCCCGCGATCTCGGCCAGCTCCGCCTCGCGGCGGCTCCGGCCCAGGTGCGTCATCACGTTGTAGCTGACGCGGGCCACGAGTTCGGCGTGCCGGAAGCCGTGTTCGGTGAAGCCCTGCGCCGCCAGGTGCTCGTTGGCCGCTTTGATGAACGCCCCGATCATCGGGTGAGCCCGGAGCTGGTCAAGGGTGACCGGCGGTCGCGGCGCCGCGCTGTTCACACCCTCTATGCCTCCTCCTTGCCCTTCACGTAGCTGACCCCCGACCGGTTCATCCGCACCTCGACCTTGTCGGCGATGCGCACCGTGAGCGTCTCGTCCTTGATCGCGGTGATCTCACCGTGGATGCCGCCCAGCGTGACGATGCGGTCGCCCTTCTTCAACGACTTCAGCATCTGCTCGCGGCGCCGCTGCTGTTGCTGCTGAGGCCGCCAGATGAGCATCCAGAAGAAGAGAAACGGAATGGCCAGGAACAGAATGAGCGTCCACACGCTTCCCTGCGCCTGTTCTGCGGCTGCGGCCAGCGGTAACATGTTCATGCGTCCCGTTCTCCTTCCGTTGCGGGTGGCCCGAACTTTTCCAGAACCCTTTCCCGCAGGGCCGGCAGCGTCCCGTCGCGGACAGCCCGGCGGATCTGTTCCATCAGCTGCGTGATGAAGCGGAGGTTGTGGATGGTGGTCAGCCGCATCCCCAAGAGCTCGCCCGCCTTGAGGAGGTGGCGGACGTACGCCCGGCTGAAGTGGCGGCACGTGTAACAGTCACACGCCGGGTCGAGCGGGCCGAAGTCCCGCGCGTACGGGGCGTCCCGGATGATGATCCGCCCCCCGGACGTCCACACCGCCCCGTGCCGTGCCATGCGCGCCGGCAACACGCAGTCGAACATGTCGTATCCGCGCGCCACCGCCTCCACCAGCAAGTCCGGAGAACCCACGCCCATCACGTAGCGCGGGAACTCGCCCGGCAGCTCCGGTTCGAGCTCCTCCAGCACGCGGCACATCAGTTCCTTTGGCTCGCCCACGCTCAGGCCTCCGATGGCGATACCGCCCGGCTCGAGCCCCAGCACGTGGTCCAGGCTCCTGCGCCGAATGTCCGGATAAACACCCCCCTGCACGATTCCGAACAGCAGCCGCCTCTCGTTCGACGAGGCAGAGAGCCTCAAGAAACGCTCGCGGCTTCGCCGGCCCCACAGAGCGGTTCGCTCTACGGCGGCCTCCACCTCTTGCCGGCCCGCGGGGAATCCCACAAGCTCATCCAGCACCATCAGAATGTCCGATCCGAGGGCCCACTGCACTTCGATGGCGCGCTCGGGCGAGAGCGACTGCAAGGATCCGTCCAGGTGAGAGCGGAAGCTCACGCCCTCGTCGCTCACCTCCCGGCGGGAAGCGAGGCTGAGCACCTGAAAGCCGCCGCTGTCCGTCAGAATAGGCCCGTCCCACCCCATGAACCGGTGCAGCCCCCCGGCGGCTGCCACCACGTCAGCTCCCGGCCGCAGCATCAGGTGGTAGGTGTTGGCCAGGATCATGGTGACCCCGACTTCGACCAGTTCGTGGGGCGAAACGCCCTTGACGGATCCCTGGGTGCCCACCGGCATGAAGACAGGGGTCTCCACCACGCCGTGCGCCGTGCGCAGTTGCCCGAGCCGGGCACGGGTGACGGGGTCCCGGTACACTACCGAGAATGCCGGAAGCTCCGCCCTCACGGCAGGATCAGCATGGCGTCCCCCAGGCTATAGAACCGGTACCGCTCCGCCACGGCCACCCGATAAGCTTCCAGCACCCGCTCCGTGCCGCCAAACGCCGCCACCAGCATGAGCAGCGTCGAGCGCGGCAGGTGGAAGTTGGTGATCAGCACGTCCACCACCTTGAAATGGTAAGGAGGATAGATGAAAAGGCGGGTCCACCCCGAACCCGGCTTGATGACGCCCAAGCCCGCCGAGGCGCTCTCCAGCGCCCGTACCACGGTGGTCCCCACGGCCCACACCCGGCCGCCCCCGGCCTTTGCACGTCCCAGGGCCGCGGCTGTCTCTTCGGGGATGGTGAAGAACTCCTCGTGCATCACGTGCTCCTCGGCCGTCGCCGCCCGCACCGGCCGGAAGGTCCCGATGCCCACGTGAAGCGTCAGGGCCACCACTTCCACGCCCGACCGGCGCAGACAGTCCAGCAGTTCCTCGGTGAAGTGCAGCCCGGCGGTCGGAGCGGCGGCGGACCCCTCGCAGCGCGCATAGACGGTCTGATAACGCTCAGCGTCTTCCAGCGGCTCGCGAATGTAGGGCGGCAGGGGCACCGTTCCGATCCGGTCGAGAACGGCGCGCACCGGCTCGGACGGCGACTCGATCTCCACGATGCGCCCTCCGTCCGGCGTGCGCTCGACGACCCGAATCCGAAGCTGGCCTTCGGCGGCCGTCAGCTCCTGCCCGATGGGGGCGCGCCGCCCCGGCCGCACCAGAGCCTGCCAGCGCTCACGGCCGGGACTGCCGGCGTCGCCGGCGCCTCCGACTGTCGTCTCATCCTCCACCCGCCTCAGCAGGAGAAACTCCACCCGGCCTCCCTGCGGGCGGCGGCGCGCAAAAAAGCGCGCTTTCATCACCCGGCTGTCGTTGACGACCAGCACGTCCCCGGGCCGCGTATAGTGCACCACGTCGCGGAAGATGCGGTGCTCGATCAGGCCGCTTTGCCGGTGAAGCACCAGAAGGCGCGAGCGATCCCTCGGCTCCACGGCGCGCTGGGCGATCAGCTCGGGTGGCAGCGCGTAGTCAAAGACGGAGACGTCCATTCACTCAAGCCTGCCGAACAGAGGGAAGCCGCGCCGTCAGGAATCCGCCCCCAGCCGCACCACGGGCAGGCTCAGTTGATGAGCCTCCCGGGCCTTTGCCGCCTGGGCCGCCTGCCGGCGGGCACCGTCCGTGCCGGACCGCGTGGCTTCGGATCCAAACCTGCCGGCTGGCACCGACGCGCCTGCCGCCGCGCTCTGTGGCCCGAGTGCGCCTCCTGCTCTCAGCGCGTGCCGGACGTACTCCACGATGTCGGAATGGGCTTCCTGCGCCGCCTGCTCCCCTTCGAGCCTCAGCGATGCCCACTCCCCGAAGTCCGTGGGGGCATAAAGGCGCGGGGCGTCTATCTGCTCCGAGATGCGGATAGTGGGAGCCGAAGGCATCTGGGTTGCGACAGCAGCCACAGGGGCGGGCGGCGCATTGGCATCGACGGTGCTTTCGCCCGGCATCGCCTGTATCCCGGCAGGAGCGGATATGCCCGAGAGCGCGCCGCGAAAGTAAAGCGCCGCAAACAAAGCCCCCGCCGCCCCGAAGGCCACAGCGGTCGCAGCAAAAGCCCGGGGCCAGCTACCAAAGGCACGGCGCAGGGCCGCAGCCAGAGCCCCCCCCTGGAGGACCTCATCGGCCCATATCTCCTGGCCCGGCTGCACCTCCGCCGCTTCGGGGAGCTGCACCCGCACGAAGTCGCCGTGCGGGGTGAGCACCACCGCGTGCCGGCCCGCCAGACGCTCCAGCACAAGGCCCCTGACCCGATTCAAACGCCGATCCCCCTCAGAGCCAAGGTGCCCTCTCTCAGCGCTTCAGGTACTCCTGAAGATGGGGGTAGTTCCCACTCAGGATAAGCGCCAGGGCAATAATATACTTTCGCTGCCGCTCCAGAGTCTTGCGGCTCACGCCGGCATGTCGTTCGAGATCCTTTAGCGGAAGGCTCCCCCTGCGCCGGATCTGTTCCACCCACTCGCACCGGTCCGCGATGAGCCGTGCCACCTCCAGCGCGCGTTCCCGGGCATCCCGGTGCCGGGGCGAGCGGTCGACCAGGTCCCGGAAGCCGATGCCCATCGGGCCAAGCTCGCCTGACAGGCGCAGGATCTCTTCGCGCCGCTCCTGCGCCAGGAGTTCGTCCTCAAACTGCCGCTGGGCTTCCCTGGCCTCGGCCACGACCAGGGGATTCTCGGCATCCCCGTCCTCGCTTTCGAGCGTCAGGCTGCTGAGGGGGACCTCCCGGCGGCGCGTCGACTCGTGGCGGAAGTGGTCGATGAGCCGGCGCCGTATGACCATCTCGGCGAACGCGAAAAAGGACCGGCCGCCTTGCTGCCGGTAGGAGTTGATGGCCTCGTTGAACGCGATCAAAGCCACGGAAGCCTCGTCATCCTGGCCGGCACGCACGAAGCGCCCGCTGACCGACGCGGCCGCCCGCATGACGAAGGGCCGATAGGCAGAAATAAGCTGCTCCCGGGCCTTCTCGTCACCCTCCTGGGCCTGGCGCACCAGGCGCAGGAGCTGGGCGGCTGCCGCCCCCTGCTCGGGTGCCTGCGCCGTGCCGGCAAGCTTGTCCACAGACGACACCTCAGCGCCACCTCATGTCCATCGTGCGGCCGCCCGGGTGCAAAGAGACGTAGCCCTTACTTAGACCCGCTTGCCCGCAAGACCTCCCGGGGTCCCCTCATTTTCCCGACAGTTGCTCCTTCGAGAACGCCTCGGGCAGGAGCTGGCCCAACGTAAAGCGCCACCGGCGCTGCCCGTTGTCGACAATGACGACCATGTCGCCGCCGAACTCCGACAGCACCTGCCTGCACGTTCCGCACGGCGTGGTTGGGGTGCGGCTGTCGGCCACCACCGCTGCGGCGACGAGCCGCCGCTGCCCGGCCGCCACCGCCTGCCCCACCGCCACCCGCTCGGCGCACAGCGTTGCGCCGTAAACGGCGTTTTCTACGTTGCACCCCGTGTAGATGCGCCCGTCCTCCCCCATGACGGCCGCACCCACCTGGAAGTGCGAATAGGGTGCGTAGGCGTTGCGGCGGACCTCCCGCGCCGCCCGTACCAGCTGTTCCTCCTGCTGCGGCGAAAGCGTCATCTCCCCACCCATCCCCTACCTTCCGCCCGCCCGAAGCGATGACCAACAACCGCGACGGCCCGCGCGCAAAGGCGGCGCTTCACCCGCGGAGGAGAAAAAAGACCGCCCCCATGACGCCCACGCCCAGCGCGGCGCCCGCCATCACTTCCCAGATGGTGTGCAGCCCCGCCTCCAGGCGGCTTTCGGCGACAAGCCCGGCCAGTATGACCCCGACGAGCGTGAGCGCCGGGTTCGGGCTGCTCAGATAGATGGCCGTAGCCAGCGCCGAGGCCACGGCCGTGTGACCGCTCGGCATGCCGCCCGCAAGGCGGACGGGCCGGGTGAGCCACGCTTTGCCCGCCCAGGTCAAAAGCAGCGTGAGCCCGAGCCCGATGAGGACCACATATGGAAACGAGTGCCGGGAGGCATGGCCACCGGTGGCGAGGGCGGTCATCAGAGGCTGGTAAAACAGCAGCATGCCGACCGCCACCGCGCCGATGGCGCTTACCATCACGGCGCCGGCAGCGACGTTCTTGGCGATGCGGGCAAGTTCGTGGTACTGCGGGGAGAAAAGATCCACCGCCGTCTCAACCGCCGTGTTGAAGAGTTCGGCGATGAGAACCAGCATGATGGTCAGCGCCAGCACCGCAAGTTCGATCCGAGAAAGCCGCACGGCCAGCGCCAGGAGCAGGACCAGGATGGCCAGCACGAAGTGGATGCGAAGGTTGCGCTGCGGTAGCAGCGCAAACACCACCCCCCCCGTCGCAAAGCGAAAGCTTTCCGGAAGGCTGCGGGCGCGCCGCGGTGTCAGGTCGCCGCTCATCGGAACAGCCCGCACGCCGAAAGCGCCGCTTCCTCCCGGGAACGCATCTCCCGCCGCGACTCTTCGTCCTCGTGGTCGTAACCCAGGAGGTGCAGGCACCCGTGGACCGCGAGGTAGGCCAGCTCCCGCTCCACCGAGTGGCCATACTCCCGGGCCTGCTCGACAGCCCGCGGAACGCTGATCACCACCTCGCCCAAAAGCCGCGCGGCCTCCGGCCCGCCCTCGGGTGGCGCGGTATCCTTGCCCCCGTCATCCAGCGCAAACGAGAGCACGTCGGTGGGACCGTGCCTGCCGCGGTAGCGCCCGTTGAGCCCGGCGATGGTGGGGTCGTCCACCAGCGCCACGCTCACCTCCACGGCCTGCCCGAGAAGCCGCGGTTCCCGCCGCAGCACCTCGCGCACCGCCCGGTGGATCGGGCGGCGCCGAAGGTATGGCCCGACCTGCACTGCCCGCTGGTGGTTATGGACGTGCACGGTGATCGGCGACCTGGCCTGCTTCATGGCGGCGCGGCTGCACCTCGCGTTCGAGTTGCGGGTATTCGATGCGCACGTGGTAGATCCCCGTCAGGATCCGGACAAAGGCGCCGGCGATCTCGTTCAAGTCCTGCAGGGTAAGCGTACTCTCATCCAGTTGCCCGTCAAGCAGCCGGTCGCGGATCACCCGCCGTACCAGCCCCTCGATGCGGCCGGGGGTCGGGTGGGTGAGGGCCCGGGCAGACGCCTCCACCGAGTCCGCCAGCATGACGATGGCGGTCTCCTTGGTCCGGGGCCTGGGGCCGGGGTAGCGAAAGTCATCCTCCTTGACGCGTTCGGCGCCTTCGGCGTTGACGGCCTTCAGGTAGAAGTAGCGCACCAGGTCCGTACCGTGGTGGGTCCGGATGAAGTCCACGACCGCTTCGGGAAGCTTCGCCTGGCGCGCCAGTTCCACGCCGTCCTTCACGTGCGACATGATGATGAGCGTGCTGAGGCTCGGCGCCAGCCGGTCGTGGGGGTTGGCGTCACCGAACTGGTTCTCGACGAAGAAGTACGGGCGCCTCACCTTGCCCACGTCGTGGTAAAGCGCCCCCGTCCTGCACAGCACCGGGTCGCCGCCCACGGCCTCGGCGGCCGCCTCGGCCAGGTTGCCCACCATCAGGCTGTGGTGATAGGTCCCGGGGGCCTCGAGCAGCAAGCGGCGCAGGAGCGGCTGGTTGGGGTTGGACAGTTCCATGAGGCGAACACTCGACAGAACCCCGAACAGCCCCTCCACGAACGGCAGAAGCCCCAACGCCAGCACCGAACTCAGCACACCGTTGGCAAGCCCGCTCCAGCTCCCCACCACAGCCTGGGGATCCGATCGCAGCACGCCCATGGCCGCCAGCGCCACCAGTCCCGCCACTCCCGCCATTACACCGGTCCGGGTCAGGTCTGAGCGCTGGCTCAAGCGGTGCACGTTGAACACCGCGATCATGCCCGTCACGAACCCAAGCACCACGTATCGGGCGTCGAAGTCGAACAGGAGGCCCACCAAAACGGCCAGCGCCGAGACGGTCACGATGCCGATGCGCGCATCCAGAAGGATCGTGGCCAGCATGCCCGCCAGGGCCACCGGCGTCAGGTAGCCGGCAAACGCCCACGGAAGCTCTGCAAGCACCCGCCCGCTCACCGCCACCACCAGCACCAGGCTGGCCAGCAGGGTCGAAAGGCGCGCGGAGCGGGCGACGTGCGCGTGGAAGCGGCTGATGTACGCCGCGGTGATGGCGACCAGGGCGGCCAGCACCACCGCCACCCCCAGCAGGCTCGCCCAGAACTGCTGGGTCCTCTGCATCATGCCAAGATCCTGAAGGAGCTGGACGTGCTCTTCGGTAACCACGTCGCCGCGGCGCAGGATCGCCTGGTTCTGCAGCACCATGACGGGCTGCACGCCTTTGATGGCCTCCTGCCGCAGCTTGT
>JBFMCJ010000011.1 GCA_040754675.1 Bacillota bacterium | reverse complement strand
CCCGAAGGTGAGGGTGTCGGAGAGGAGAAACAGCCACATCATCAGCTTGCCCCACGTCACCCGGAACGGCGAGGTGCCGCCTCCCCACTCCGACCCGGTCACGGCAGGGCGAAGTTGCGCCGCGTCCACCCGCGTCACACTCCTCTCAGATCCAGAAAAGGAGCACCCACAGATACAACCACAGAACGCCGATGAAGTGCCAGAAGACGGCACTTGCGTCCACCGTGGCGCGGACCTGCGCGACCGCGCTCGCCCGGCGGCTGCGGATCCACGCCCGGACAAGCCATCCCAGGCCCCCCGCCACGTGAAGCCCGTGGATGCCCGTCAACAGGTAGAAGAACGAACTGTGAGGCCTGCCGGCCGGCGTCACCCCGCCGCCCAGCAGCTGCCACCAGGCGACAGCCTGACCGGTCAGGAACGCGGCCCCCAGGATACAGGCCCACCCGAGGCCCGTGAGCAGCCCCTGCAGCTGCTCCCGCCGGCCGCGGGCGCGGCCCCACTCCAGCGCCACGCTGCTCGCCGCAATCAGCGCCGTGTTGAGGTACAGAAGCGGCGGCATGGGGCCGGCCTGCCAGTCCGGGGCAGTGCGGCGCACCAGGTAGGTGCTGGTGAAGCCGACGAACAGCATGGCGACCGCCGCCGTGAGCATCCACGCGCCGGTGACGGCCGGGCTGAACGCTGCCTCTGCGCCTGCCCCTCCCCATTCCCGGCCGCCGCCCGTGCCGCCTCCGTCAGGCGGGCCGCCTCCCAGCCCCGGGCGCTGGCGCGCCTGGTCGGGTGCCGGGCCCTCCCTGGCAAGAGCAGCTTGCCTTCCACTGAGCGTTCCCGTCCCCATTTCGCAACGTTCCCTTTCCAGTTTCGTGGTTTTCACGCCGCAGAGGGCCGGCCGGACCGACTGACCGTCAGTCGGTGGGGAAGGTCTGGTGACCGACCGTCAGTCAGCCGGTGGCGGGAGCCACCTGCCCGCCCGCCTGCCGGGCAACAGCCGTCACCGGCGCCTCGACCGGCACGTTCTGCGGGACGAAGTCCTGCGCCGCCTCGGGCAGGCTGTAGTCGTAGGCCCAGCGGTACACCACGACTTCCCGTTCACCCCAGTTGCCGTGCGGCGGCGGCGACGACGTCGTCCACTCCAGGGTGGTCGCCTGCCACGGGTTCTCGGCCACCCGCCGGCCCTTTGCCAGGCTGTAGACCACGTTGACCGCAAAGATCATGTGCGCCACGAACAGCACGAAGGCGGCCACCGAGATGAACCGGTTGAGCCCTTCGAGCCCCTGCAGGTAGCCGTAAAGCTGGGTGGAGTAGATGCGCCGCGGCATACCGGCGAGCCCGGCGAAGTGCATCGGGAAAAACGTGGCATACGTGGTCGGCAGCGCCAGCCAGAAGTGCAGCCGGCCGAGCCGCTCGTCCAGCGCCCGCCCGAACATCTTGGGGAACCAGTGATACAGCCCCGCGAAGACGCCGAACAGCGAGGCGCTCGCCATCACGAAGTGGAAGTGTGCCACCACGAAGTATGTGTCGTGCAAATACATGTCGACGGCCGGGTTACCCAGCATCAGCCCCGTCAGCCCTCCGGTCACGAAGACCGAGACGAAGCCGATGGCGAACAGCATCTGCGGCGTGAAGCGGATCTTGCCCCGCCACATGGTCGCCAGCCAGTTGAACGTCTTGATGGCCGACGGGACGGCGATGATGAGCGTGGTGGCCATGAACGCGGTTCCCAGCATGGGGTGCATCCCGCTCACGAACATGTGGTGGCCCCACACGAGGAAGCTCAAGAACGCGATGACTGCCATCGTCAGCACCATCACGGGGTACCCGAACACCGGCTTGCGGGCGTTGTTGGCGATGATGTCGGAGACGATGCCCATGCCCGGCAGGATGAGGATGTAAACCTCGGGATGCCCCAGGAACCAGAACAGGTGCTGCCACAGCAGCGGGTCCCCGCCGCCCGCCGCGATGACCTTGCCGCCGATGACCGACCCCGCCGGCAGGAAGAACGTCGTGCCCAGGTGCCGGTCAAACAGCAGCATGATCCCCGCTGCCAGCAGGACCGGGAACGACAGCAGCGACAGGATGGCGGTGATGAACAGGCCCCACACGGTCAGGGGCATCCGCATCATCGACATGCCGCGGGCGCGAAGCTGCATGACCGTGGTGATGACGTTGAGCGAGCCGAAGAGGAACGCCACGATGAGGATGGCCAGGCTCAGGAGCCATAGGGACTGGCCGATTCCCGAGCCCGGCGCTGCCTGCGGAACCGCCGACAGCGGCGTGTAGGCCGTCCACCCGCTCATGGGCGCCCCGCCGGGGGCGAAGAACGCCGCCACCAGCGGGATGAGCGAGAGGGCGTACAGCCAGTACGAGAGCATGTTGAGGAAGGGGAACGCCATGTCTCGAGCCCCGATCTGAAGCGGAACCAGATAGTTGCCGAACCCCCCCGTCAGCGCCGTGCTCAGCACGTAGAAGACCATGATGGTACCATGCATGGTCACCGTCGAAAGGTACGACCCCTGGTTGATGACGCTCCCCGGCCAGCCCAGCTCCAGCCGGATGACCATGGCCAGAACCCCGCCGATCAGGGCCATGAGAAAGGAGGTGGCCAGATACTGGATCCCGATGACCTTGTGGTCCTGGCTGAAGATGTAACGCCGGACGAGGCTCTCCCTGTGCTGCTCCTCGTGCGCCGCCCGCACGTCTTGCTCGAGGACTGCCATCTCTTGTACGCCTCGCTCCTTCCGCGCCGCCTCACGCTCCGGAGCTCAAAGGGCGCCCCGGGCGAACGAGGCCAGCCATGACTGGTACTCCTCAGGGGTTACCACCTTCAGGGTGCTTGCCATGACGTAGTGGCCTACCCCGCAGAGTTCAGCGCAGGCAATGGGAAACGTGCCCGCCTGGACCGGCGTGAACCAGATCTCCACGACTCGACCCGGGACGGCGTCCTGCTTGAAGCGCATGTTGGGGACGTAGAAGCTGTGGATGACGTCTTTGGACCGGATGAGCAGCCGCACCGGGCGGTTCACCTCAACGACCAGCTCGCGGCTCACGATGTCGTCCGCGGCGCCGGGGGCATCCGATCGGATGCCGAGCGGCGAACCCCGGCGGTCCGCGGTCAGGTCAACCGCCGCCAGCACGCCGTCAGGGCCCGGGTAGTGGAAGCGCCATCCAAACTGCTCGGCGACGACCTCCACGGTGCGCGCGTCGGCCGGGGGCGCGCTGTGCACCCGCAGCCAGAGGCTTCCCCCCAAAACGGTCAGGGCGATGAGCGTCACCGCGGTGATGGTGGTCCACCCTATCTCGAGCCCGCGGTGTTCGTGCCAGTGGCTCGCCCGGTGCGACTCGCCCCGCGAACCGAACCGCCACAGCGCCAGCCCGAGCGTCGCCTGAACCAGGATGAAAACCACGCTGATGACGGCAAAGATGATGCCAAACAGACGGTCGATGTCGGCCCCCTGCGACGAAGCGAGCGGCGGGAACCACCACCGGCGCATCGCCGCCCAGGTAGCCACCATCGCTCCACCCAGCATGGCCCAAACCAGCAGCGCCACCGCCACGCCGCGGCCCGCCTCGCGCCGGGCCGATACCGGTTCGATGTTGCCTGCCACGCGTTCTCCCACGCCTTCCCGTGAGGTGAGCGGGTGCCCGCAACGGTTCCGCGAACGCCTGGTTCGACGAAGACCTCTAATTACCCTTCTTACCGTTGGAACCCGACCGGCCGATCGTTCCCGGACAGAGCATTTTCCGAGGACGTTTGCCATCCCAGGAAGTGACTGTTGCCCGTCGAACATCGGGGACCAGCAAACCGAGGGGGGCGAAACAGGTGGGCATCTGGCGAACCAGGCTCGCAATCGGTCTTACCGGTGCGGCGCTTGTTGTCGCGTTCGTGGCCGTAACCGGCGTGGTATCGGCCGCCCAGCAACCACAAGCCGGCGGCGTGCTGAGGCTGTGGATGACCGAGGATCCACCGACCCTGGACGTTCAGATTGACACGCGGTTTTCCGTGTACAACCGGGCCCGCGATCTCTTCAACACGCTGCTCCGCTACAGCAAGGACGGGTATCGCCTGGAGCCCGAACTCCTCGCGTCCATGCCCACCGTCTCGGCCGACGGCCTCACCTACACGTTCACCCTCCGCTCCGGCGTACGCTTCCACGACGGGACGCCGCTGCGCTCCTCCGACGTGAAGTACACTTTCGAGCGCCTGCTGACCCCGGCGACCAAGTCCCCCAACACGTGGATCCTGGAGCCGGTGGTGGGCGCGAAGGAGATGCTCGAGGGAAAGGCCCAGCAGCTTGCCGGGTTGGAGATCATTGACGAGCTGCGCTTCCGGATCCGGTTGAGCTACCCGTATGCGCCGTTCCTGTCCCAGCTTGCGATGCCGCCGGTATCCATCTATCCGGAGAAGGCCGCCCGGGCGGCGGGTGAGAACTGGGGCCTGCAGCCCATCGGGACGGGGCCTTTCCGCTTCAAAGAGTGGCGGCGGGGTGAGCGGCTGGTCTTCGAACGCAACGCCGGCTACTTCGAGAAGCCCTATCCCTACGTGGACCGCCTCGAGTTCCGGATCGTTCCGGATGAAGCCACGGGCATCCTGGAGTTCGAGGCCGGCAACTTCGACATCACCGGCATTCCAGACGCCGACTTCGAACGCCTGACCCGGGACCCCCGCTGGAAGCCGTACATCGTCAGCCAGTCGTCGCTCAACACGTACTACTACATGCTCAACGTGAAGATCCCGCCGCTCAATGACGCGCGGGTGCGCAAGGCGATCGCCATGGCCATCGACAGGGAGGCGCTGGTGAACCAACTCCTCACCGGGCGCGCGCGGGTGGCCAACAGCTTCGTTTCACCGGGGATTCCGGGCCAGAAGGACCTGGAAGTGTACCCCTACAACCCGCAGGAGGCGCGCCGGCTCCTGGCGGAGGCCGGCTATCCCAACGGGTTCTCCATCGAGACCTGGCAGACGTCGAGCGAGACGTGGCTCCGCCGCAACGAAGCCATCCAGGCCATGCTCCGCCAGGTCGGGATCGACGTGAAGATCGTCCAGGTCGACTCGGCGTCGTACCGGCAGGCAAGGGGACAGGGCAACATCCCTATCATCCAGGGTAACTGGTGGGCAGACTTCCCTGACCCTGACAACTACCTGTACGTCTTCTTCCACTCCACCCAGAGCCGCAACTACTCGAGCAACTACGCGGATCCCCAGGTGGATGCGTGGCTCGAGCGGGCCCGGACGCTCACCAACTTCGATGAGCGGGCCCGGCTGTACCAGCAGGCCGAGCGCAAGATCGTGGTCGACGACGTGGCCGTGGTGCCGCTCTGGCACCTGCAGGACTTCGCCATCGTGCAGCCGTGGGTTCACGACTACTTCCTGCACCCGAGCGGCGTCGAAAACGCCCTCAAGTATGTGTGGCTTTCCAAGCGCTGATCTGAACCGGGCCATGCGGCTTCGGCTCAGGCAGGTGGCAGGCGGGCGGCGCTCCCGGCGGGGGGAGCGCTGCCCGTGACCCGCTACGTGCTGCGGCGGCTGGTGCAGGCCGTTCCCACGCTGTTCGGGCTTTCCGTGCTGGTCTTCCTCTTGATGAACTGGGTTCCCGGCAACCCCGTGGAGATGATGTTCGACCGCCGGCTCGACCCCGAGGCCGTCGAACGCATCTCCCGGGAACTGGGCCTGTATGATCCGCTGCCGGTTCAGTACGGACGGTTTTTGTGGCGGGCGCTGCACGGGGACCTGGGCCGGTCGCTGCGAACCCACCAGGACGTCACCCAGACCATCCTGCAGCGTTTCCCGGCCACGGTGCGGCTTGCCGTCTCCGCCATGCTGGTGGGGGTGACGCTGGGCCTTGCGGTCGGGCTGATCGCCGCCGTCTTCCAGAACCGGCCGGCCGACCGGGGTGCTATGCTCTTCGTACTCCTCGGTATCTCCATGCCGGTGTTCTGGGTCGCGATGGTGCTGCAGCTCTACTTCGGCTACCGGTGGAGGCTGTTGCCCATCTCGGGCTATTCGTCGGTGCCGCACATGGTGCTCCCGGCCATCGCCCTGGGCACCCGGTACGCCGCCTCCATCGCGCGCATGACGCGGTCCAGCATGCTGGAGGTGCTGCGGCAGGATTACGTCCGGACGGCCCGGGCGAAGGGGGCCTCGGAGCGGCTGGTGTTGCTGCGGCATGCCTTCAAGAATGCTCTCGTCCCCATCGTCACCCTCATCGGCCTCGAGGCCGGAGGGCTTTTGACCGGGGCCGTGCTGACCGAGTCGGTCTTTGGCATCCCCGGGTTGGGGCGGCTTGCCTATGAGGCCATCCTCTACCGGGACTACCTGCTGATCCAGGGGGTCGTGCTCTTTACCGCGGCGGTCTACATCCTGGCCAATCTGGCGGTGGACGTGGCGTATGCAGCGCTCAATCCCCGGATCCGTTACGATTAGCCTGGCAAGGCGGGCCGCAGGGTGGGCGCTCTGGAGGCCCCTCTGGTGGCCGCGCCTGCGACGCAACCGGATGGGGATGGCGGGGCTCATCCTGGCGGGTGTGCTCACGCTCGTCGCCATCCTGGCGCCGGTGCTGTCGCCTGCCGACCCTTACGAGGTCCACCTGGGGGAGCGCCTCAGGCCGCCCTCGCTTGCCCATCCGGCCGGCACGGACGACCTGGGCAGGGACCAGCTCGCGAGGATCCTCTACGGGAGCCGGGTCTCGTTGCTTGTGGGGTTCCTCTCTCCCACCATCTCGGGGATCATCGGGGTCGCCATGGGAGCGCTGGCCGGGTATTTCGGTGGGAGAATCGACTCGTTGATCATGCGGCTTTGCGACGTCCTGTTCGCCATCCCGGACCTGCTCCTGGCCATCGCCGTCGTCTTCGTGCTGGGACCGGGCCTGCAGAACGTCTTCATCGCGCTGGCAGCAGTGGGCTGGGCCGGTCTTGCCCGCATCGTGCGAGGCGAAGTGCTGAGCCGGCGCAATTTGGAGTACGTCGAGGCGGCCCGGGCGGCGGGGGCCAGCGAGCTGGCCATCCTCTTCCGCCACGTTCTGCCCAACTCGCTGGCGCCCGTCATCGTGTGGTTCACTCTCAGCATTCCGGGTGCCATCATGGCGGAGGCCGGCCTGAGCTTCCTGGGTCTCGGCGTACAGCCGCCGGTGCCAAGCTGGGGCCAGATGATCAGCTTCGGCCGCGGCTACCTGCGGTCCGCACCGTGGCTTTCGGTATTGCCCGGGTTCGCGCTGGGGCTCACCGTGCTGGCCTTTAACCTCCTCGGCGACGCGGTGCGGGACGCGGTCGATCCCCGGCTCAAGCCATAGGTGCGTCCCCGGGGCGTCCTTCAGGTGCCGCTTACCGCAAGGCCGCCGGCCACGGCCGACGTGAGCACGGCCAGCACGCTTCTCCAGGCCGCGGCCGACCACTGGATGGTGACCACGACGTCGGCAGGGGCGTCGGGTGCCCTTCCTGAGAGCCAAAAGGCCAGCGCCACCAGCAGGACTCCCACCGCCCCGCCGGTGAGCATGCCGGAACGGCCCGAGAGCCGCCCGGCCGTCCAGCCCCCTGCCGCCACGCACAAGTAGGCCGCGGCGATGTGGACCCAGCCGGGCAGCGCGGCAAGAAGACCGAACCGCTGGAGGGTGCCAAGCACCGCGGACCCGCCCACAATCAGGAAAAGGGCGAGCGCCGCGCCCAGCATGACCGCTCCCGCTGCCGGTGTGCCGGCCGCTCCCGAGCGGCCGCCCGCGGCCTCACGCGCACCTCCGCCCAGGCGACCGGTACCGGCAAACGCACCGGGGCCCCCCACGTCCCCCACCTCCTGCGCCACGCTATGCAGGGGGTGGGGCCCTTCATGCGGGCCAGACGCTAGGAAACCCGCTCCTTCTGGGCTGCGGCGATGATCTGCTCCGCGATGGGCGGCGGCACTTCCTCGTAGTGGTCGAACGTCGTCCGGAAGCGGCCCCGCCCGCCCGTGATGGAGCGCAGGTCTACGGCAAACCGCGCCATCTCCGCCATGGGCGCGTGGGCCCGGACGACCCGCAGGCCATCCCTGGCCTCCATGCCGATGATGCGCCCCCGCTTCTTGTTGAGATCGCCGATGATGTCCCCCATGAACTCCTCGGGCACCGTCACCTCGACGAGCACGATGGGCTCCAGCAGCACCGGGTTGGCATCCATGAACGCTTTCTTGAAGGCCATGGAGGCGGCAATCTTGAAGGCCAGTTCCGACGAGTCGACCGGGTGATACTTGCCATCGTACAAAGTCGCCTGGACGTCCACCACCGGGTAGCCCGCCAGCACGCCTTCCGCACAGGTCTCCCGGACGCCCTTCTCCACCGCGGGGATGTACTGCTTGGGCACCGCGCCGCCGAAAATCTTGTCGACGAACTCGATGCCCCTGCCCGGATCGATCGGCCCGACCTCGAGGAAGACCACCCCGTACTGCCCGCGCCCGCCGGTCTGCTTGACGTAACGGCCCTCCGCCCGCTGCGTCGTGCGGATGGTCTCCCGGTAGGGCACCCTGGGCTGGCTCAGTTCCATCTCGACGCCAAACTTCTTCTGAACCCGGCTGGTGACCACCTCGAGCTGCAGTTCGCCCATCCCGGACAGCAGGAGCTCGCCGGTCTCGGCCGACTTCTCGAGCCGGACCGTGGGGTCTTCCTCGGCGATGCGGGCCAGACCCGACGCGATCTTCTCCTCGTCCCCGCGCTTCTTGGCGTGCACGGCCATCGTGAGCACCGGCTCGGGAAACTGGATTCCGGGCAGCCTCAGCGCCCCGTCCTTCCCGGCCAGGGTATCGCCGGTGGCCGTCTCCTGGAGCTTGGCGATGGCGCCGATCTCGCCCGGACCAAGCTCCTCCACCTGTTGCTGTTCCTTGCCCTTCGGGATGAAGAGCTGCCCCACCCTCTCGTCCCGGCCTTTGCGGACGTTGAAGACGGTGGTATCCGACCTCAGCACCCCGGAATAGACCCGGAACAAATTGAGCCGTCCCACGTAGGGGTCCGAAATGGTCTTGAAGACCAGGGCGGCCAGCGGCGCGTCCGGGGACGGCGCCCGCTCCACCTGGCTCCCGGTCTTCGGGTCCTCCCCCACCACGGCCGGCGCGTCGGCGGGCGAGGGCAGAAGCTCAACGATGAGGCCCATCAGGCGCCGCACCCCGATCCCGCGGGTAGCGGACCCGCACGTGACCGGCACCAGCGTTCCCTGGTGGGAAGCCGCGCGCAGCGCCCGCGCCAGCTCCTCCGGGGTGATGGGCTGTTCTTCCAGGAACTTCGCCGTCAGCTCGTCGTCGGTAGCGGCTACCGCTTCCACCAGCCGCTCCCGCCACCGGCGCGCCTCGTCCTGCCACTGCCCAGGCACCTCGCCTGCCTGTTCAGCGCCGAACTCTTTGCCGGCGCGATACGCTTTCATCTCGATCAAATCGATGAAGCCCTGGAAGTGTTCCGCCTCGCCCATGGGGATCTGGACGGCGACCACTTTGGTGCCGTAAAGCCGGTGGAGCTGTTCGAAGGTGCGGCTGAAGCTCGCGTTCTCCCGCTCCATCTTGTTGACGAAGCAGAGGCGGGGGAGTACTCTTGCGCCCTCCCGGGGGTGGTCGGCCAGCTCCCACACCTGCTCGGAGCCGACCTCGACGCCCTGCGGCGCGGCATACACCACCACGGCACCCTCCACGACCCGCAGGGCGCCCACGACCTCGCCGACGAAGTCGAAGTAACCCGGCGTATCCAGCACGTTGAGGCGGCGATCCTGCCAGTCAAAGGTGGCCAGGGCCGCCTGAATGCTGATCTTCCGGCGAACCTCCTCAGGGTCGTAGTCGGTGGTGGCCGTGCCCTGGTCCACGCTGCCCAGGCGCGTCGTCGCTCCGCTCAAAAACAGCATGGCCTCCACAAGCGACGTCTTCCCCGAGCCGCCATGGCCGATGAGTGCCACGTTGCGAATCTGTTCGATTTGCCGCTCAGTTGCCACGTGCCCACGTCCCCCTCTGACGCCTCACGCCCGCCGCGTCGAGACTTGAAAGAGGCCTCTGTGTGGCGCCGTCCGCCACTTCGCCGCCGCGTTTTGGGCCTCCTGCCGATCGCCTATGACGCCTTCTCCTCGGAGAGCGCCCGCTGGACCATCTGCAGGTCCTGCCACGCCAGGGGCTTTTTCCCCGGGTCCCGCAGCAGGGCGGCCGGATGGAACGTAACCAGGTACCGGATGCCGTCCCGCACGAACCACCGGCCCCGGAGGGAACTGATGCTGCCCCTGGGTTCCACGAGCTGGTGCGCCGCGGTGGCCCCCAGGCACAGGATGACCTGCGGGCGTATCAGTTCAATCTGGCGGCGCAAGTTGGGCCAGCATGCCGCCATCTCCTCGGGGGTCGGCACGCGGTTGCTGGGCGGGCGGCACTTGACCACGTTGGCGATGTACACGTCCTGGCGGCGCAGCCCGATGGCGGCCAGCATCCTGTCCAGCAGCTGCCCGGCGGGCCCGACGAACGGGCGGCCGGTCTCGTCCTCAACCTGGCCCGGGCCCTCCCCGACCAGCATGAGCCGGGCCCTGGGGTTACCCTCACCGAACACCACCTGAGTGCAGCCCGCCCGGAGGCCGCAGCGCCGACAGCCTTTGACGACCGCCTCGAGGGCCGAAAGATCCTGCGCCCCTGCCAGAGCCCGCGTCCACTCCGCGTCGCCCGGCGTGCTGCCTCCCGCTACCTGGCGCGGCGAGGAGGCCGGAGCCTGGAGGGGCAGCGCCTCCTGCTCCGGTGCCGCTGCCGGACCGGGCCCCACGTCGAACAGCGAAAGCTGCCTGGCCTCGCCTATCACGTGCGCGTCCCACCCCTGCTCTAGAGGCCTGCGTCGTACCGTACCTCGAAATCTGTATAGCGACCGGCGGGGGGCGGGTGGTCCTTCTCAACCGACTCCACCCGGGCCCCCCTGGGCCCCCGCTCGAGCTGCCTGACAAGGGCATCGACCGCCTCAGCGGGCCCTTCCACCCAGACCTCCACCCGCCCGTCGGGGAGGTTTCGCACCCACCCCACGAGGCCCAGGCGGCGAGCCTCCCGCCGGGCAAAGGCACGAAAGCCGACGCCCTGCACGATCCCGTCCACCACCACGTGAGCCGCCTTCACCGCGCCACCCGGACCGGTCATGTCCTGCTGCCGTGCCTCCTGCTACGGGTGCCCCGCTGACCATGGTGAACGGAGCGTCAGCTCACGAACCGTCGCATCGTACGTCACGTCCCATCCCAGGGGCCGCACCGCGTCAAAGGGAACGAACAGCCGGCCTGCGGCCGGGTCGAATTGCGGCGACACGGAAAGCGGGGTGCTCATACGGTCGCCCTGAGCAGCCGCAAGCCCCGGATAAAGCCGGACGCGGCTCGTGCCCGCCCGAAGCACGGCCTGCCCGCTTGCCTTGTCGTACTCGACTGCCACCGGAATCACCCGGCCCATCTGCTCCACGTCGATCAGGGGACGGTCCCCCTCCCACCGGAGGCGGAGCCCCGCCGGGGGGGCCTGCTGGCCGTCCACCCGCACCACCACGTAGCCGGGCCGTTCCGGCCTTAGAACGTCCACAGCCCCATCGCGCCCGATGATCGCAAGCCTCCCGTCGGAAAGGCGCGCGAAGTCCGGGACCGGCCCCGGCCAGCTCACCTGGGCCAGGGGAACCAGCCGGTCGCGCTCGACCCTGACGATCTGAATCCCCGAACGCCCGGCTCCCTCGAGCACGAGGACGGGACGACGATCAGCGTCGCCCGGTTCCGTCGCGGCTGCCCGAACCCATCCCAGCTCGATGCGGAACCGCTGCTCCGGGTCGTAGGCCAGCTGTTCCACGGCCAGCCTCTGACCGTCCCAGGCGTACACATAGACCAGGTTGCGGTCGGTCACCACGACCAGCCCGGCCGGCGCCTGGAGAGCGCCCTCGGCGGCAGCCTGCTGAAGAAGGGCCTGCGCCGGCCATGAGACGGCCGCCATGGCCGTCACCTGCCCCCATGGGAAGGCGGAGGCGAAAGAAGTGAGGTTGCTGCCCGTCCACCGGTAGAGGTTAACCGGGCCGCCGGGCTCGGCCGTCGCCACCTCGCTTCTCCCGTCCCCGTCGAAGTCACCGGCCGCCACCCCCTGGGTTCGGCTGCCCGGAGCGCTTCGCCAGACCCGGCGGTAGCCGCCGCCTGCTGCCGCGCTGAAGATGAACAGTTCGCCGCTTGAGTTGGTGGCCAGGATCTCGGCAGGGGGACGCCCGTCCAGCTCGGCCGTGACGATCTGGCGGGCGGCCCCGAACAGGTATCCGCTCACGGGAACGGAGAGCGGCCGCTCCCCCACGGAACGTACGCGTATGAGGGAACCGGCCCCTCCGGTTCCCGCAATCAGGTCCTGGGATCCGCTGCCATCCAGGTCGGCGGCCGCGAGCGCCGTCACCCCGGTGGGCACGGACAGCCGGAAGCTTGAGGCCCAGCGGTTGTCGGCGGTGAGTTGCCCCACCTCCAGCCGGTCCGCGTATCCGATCGCGAGCAGGTCGCCATCAGCCGGGCCGTGCAGCCAGAGGATGGCCTGCACGCCGGTCAGGACGCTTGCTGCGGCGCGCACGTAGGCGGCCGCGGCCGACGGGGGCTTCGGCTGCGCCGTACCGGCGCGAGCCGACGCGGCCAGCGCCAGGACGAGAAGGGCCGCGACCGCACGGCCTTGCAGCTTGCGCGCGGCTTGCCGCCTTGCGGGTCCGGCTGAGGGCAACGCAATGCCTCCGAGCAGCGAGCATTCGGCTCCCGGCGCGCATATCCTGCCGCATTGCCGCCGCACCAGCGTTGGTCGCGTTGACGGCGGGCGGCCCGTGTGCTATCGTAAAGGCAGCGTCGGGGCGTGGCGCAGTTTGGCTAGCGCGCTACCTTGGGGTGGTAGAGGTCGCCCGTTCAAGTCGGGTCGCCCCGACCATTTTCTATGCCTCTTGCTCTTCGTCCGTGGCCCCCAGTCCAAACGCCTGGTGAACCGCCTGGACCGCGTCTTCCAGCCTGGCCTCGTCGATCAGGCACGAAACCTTGATCTCTGAGGTCGAGATGGCCTGGATGTTGATCCCTTGCCCGGCCAGCGCCCCGAACATGCGGGCGGCCACCCCGGGGTTGCTGACCATTCCCGCCCCCACCACCGACACCTTGCTCACGGAGGCGTCGTGGCGGACTTCTCCGGCGCTCAGTTCGACCGATACCCGGTGGGCGATGGCCAGGGTTTGATCCAGGTCGGTGCGCGCCACCGTGAATAGCAGGTCCGTCGTCTCCTGCTGTTTGGCCGTCTGGACGATCATGTCGACGTTGATGCCGGCGGCGGCAAGCTCCGAGAAGAGCCGGAAGGCTACACCCGGCCTGTCCGGCACGTCGATGATCACCACCTTGGCCACGTTGCGGTCGTGCGTGACGCCGGTGACGACCATCGCCTTTTCCAGATTGGCCTCGGGCACGACCCGCGTTCCCTCCCGCTCGCTGAAGCTCGAACGCACATGTATCACCACCCCGTGCTGTGCAGCCAGTTCCACGGAGCGTGGCTGGAGCACCACGGCCCCGAGGCTTGCCATTTCCAACATCTCACTGTGGGAGATGACCGGCAGCAGCCGGGCGTCCGGCACGACCCGGGGGTCTGCCGTATACACCCCGTTCACGTCAGTGTAAATCTCGCAGACGTCCGCCTGCAGTGCCGCGGCCAGCGCGACCGCGGTGGTGTCGGATCCGCCCCTGCCGAGCGTGGTGATGTCCATGTGGTCGGTGACACCCTGGAAGCCGGCGACGACCACCACCCGCCGGGCATCCAGCTCCTTGTGCAGCCGCTCGGTGGAGATGCGGCGGATGCGCGCCCGCGTAAACATCCCGTCGGTGTGGATGCCCACCTGCGAGCCGGTCAGCGAGATGGCCTCCACACCCAGTTCGGCCAGCGCCATGGCCACCAGCGCGATGGACACCTGCTCGCCGGTGGCGAGCAACACATCCAGTTCACGCTGGGGCGGCCGGGCCGTGACCTGCCTGGCCAGGTCGATCAACTGGTCGGTGGTGTGCCCCATCGCCGATACGACCACGACCACCTGGTGCCCCTGGCGAAACGTGCGGGCGATGCGCTGCGCCACGTTGCGGATCCGTTCCGGAGTAGCCACGGACGTGCCGCCGAACTTCTGAACGACCAGTCCCATACCGCTACACCGACCCCTGCTCTCCCTCGGATGAATCCCGCCGGATCCGGAGCCGCGCGCCCTCCGAGGCCGGCTCCAGCGCGAAGCGGCGGGCGTTGAGCCCGTAACGTGAAAAAGCCCGCGCCATCGCGTCCCCCACGGCCTCCGCCTGTTGGGGGCGGCACAGCGCCAGCACCGAAGGCCCAGAACCGCTCAGGCTCGCCCCGTAAGCGCCTGCCTCGATGGCCGCCCGCATGACCGCGTCGAGGCCGGGCACGAGTGCCTGCCGGTAGGGTTGGTGCAGGCGGTCCGCCATAGCCTCCCGGAGAAGCTCGAACCGGCCGGTGGTGAGCGCCGCCACGACCAGCGAAGTCCCGCCCACGTTGAACACGGCATCGCCGAGCGGCACCTCGGCGGGCAGTACCCGCCGCGCCTGCTCGGTGGACAGCTTCAGGGGCGGGACGGCCACCACGGCCACCAGTTCGCCGCGCGGCACGGGAACCCGGACGGCGGTCACACCGGCGCTCCCCATCCGGCACGTCACGAATCCGCCCACAGCGGCCGCCGCAGCGTTGTCCGCGTGACCCTCGATGGCGGCCGCCATGGCAAGGAGCCGCTCGTAAGCGAACGGCGAACCAACCAGGGCGTTGGCGCCCCACAGGCCGGCCACTGCCGCCGCGGCGCTCGAACCCAGTCCGGCGGCCAGAGGGATGGCGTTGGCCTCTTCGATTTCCACGGCGAATCGCCCGGCCCATGCAGGAGCCGCTGCGGCCTCAAAAACCCGCATCGCCGCCTGCCAGACGCGGTTGACGGCGGGGGTCCGGTCGATCTCGTCCGCACCCTCGCCGGTCACGAAAAGCCCGGCCAGAGACGGCGGCCACCCGCCCGAGCCCGAGGGTGTGGTCACCCAGCGCATGGTCACCCGCAGGCGCAGTTCCAGGGCGACCGCGAGCGCGTCGAACCCGGGGCCCAGGTTTGCCGAAGAGGCCGGTACCTCGACGAACGCCGCCTTGACCTCGGGCCCCGGGCTCCCCTCAGGGCCGGGCACCGACACTCACGCCCTCCACACCTGCGCCCCCCGGGCTTGTCCCGTCCCAACTCTCCAGCACCGCCGCCACCGCTTCGACCGTGGCCTCGGCCCGGACGGTCTGGCCGGGCCTGCCCATAGCCAGCGCCCGGTCGGGATCTTTCAGGCCCGACCCGGTCAGCACCGCCACGATGGGACCGGATGCGCGCTCGAAGTAGCCCCCCTGCGCGAGCTTGATAACACCCGCCACGCTTGCCGCCGAAGCGGGCTCGCAGAAGATGCCCTCTTCCCTGGCCAGCGCCTCCTGCGCCTGCAGGATGGCCGCATCCGTGACCGCCTCGAACAGCCCTCCCGATTCGTCCCGAGCCCTGACCGCGCCCTCCCAGCTTGCCGGCCGGCCGATCCGGATGGCGGTCGCCACCGATTGAGGGCGTTTCACCGGGTGTCCTGCCACCAGCGGCGCCGCTCCTGCAGCCTGAAAGCCCAGCATCATTGGCCCGCGGCTGGTCAGGCCGCGCTGGCGGTACTCGGAAAAGCCTTTCCAGTAAGCGGTAATGTTGCCGGCGTTGCCCACAGGGATGGCCAGATAGTGCGGCGCGTCGCCCAGTTCGTCGCAGATCTCGAACGCTGCGGTCTTCTGCCCCTCGAGGCGCGCCGGGTTGATGGAGTTCACCAGTTCCACCGGGTAGCGCCGGCTCATCTCCCGCACAATCGATAGGGCGGCGTCGAAGTTGCCCTCGACCTCCACCACCACGGCCCCGTACGCCACGGCCTGCGCCAGCTTCCCCGCCGCCACCGCCCCCGCCGGCAGGATCACGAAAGCCCCCATCCCGCCCCTGGCCGCATACGCGGCAGCCGAGGCAGCCGTGTTGCCGGTGGAAGCGCAGATGACCGCTCTGCGCCCGCGGTGACGGGCCAGCGACACCGCCACCGTCATGCCCCGGTCCTTGAACGACCCCGTGGGGTTGTGGCCTTCCAGTTTGGCGTAAAGCGGCACCCCGAGGCCGAGCCTGCGCTCGAGCCGGGCCAGCCGCAGCAGCGGCGTGTCCCCTTCGCCCAGCGTCACCGCCTCCAGGCCGTCGGGCAAGGCAAGCCAGGAGCGGTATCGCGCCACGACTCCGCGTTCCATGAGTCCCGTTTCAACCTCCTACGACCCGCATGGGCGGGCCCGTTCGCACGACCACGGGAAGCCTCCCCACGGTGTGCAGGACGGCCTCAACCGAGGCCAGCGGCGCCTCGTGGGTGACGAAGACGAGGTCCACCGGGTCCTCCCCGCGCCCCTTCTGGATGACCGACTCGATGCTCACCGCGTGCTGCCCGAACACGGCCGCAATGGCCGCCAGCACGCCCGGCCTGTCCACCACCTGCATGCGGACGTAGAAGCGGTGCACGGTCCGGCCCGGGTCGGCCGTGGCCACCCGCTGCCCCGGTACGAACGCCTCCGGCAAGGCTCCGTTCGCCTCCTGCCGGTGGCCGGAGCTCGCCCGGCGCGCCACGTCCATCACGTCGCCCAGGATGGCCGCCGCGGTCGGGTCGCCCCCGGCTCCGGCCCCGTAGAACATCAGGTCCCCGGCGGCCTGCGTGACGAGCACCACCGCGTTGTTGATGCCCCGCACCTGGCTGAGCGGGTGGCGTTTCGAGACCAGCGCCGGCCCGACCCAGGCCTCAACACCGTCTTCCCGCAAGAACGCGAAGGCCAGGAGCTTGATGGTCAGCCCCAGTTCCGACGCGTACTGGATGTCCCGCGCATCCACCCCCACAAGCCCGCTCACGTGAACGTCTTCGGGCGCAAGCCACCCGTCGAAGGCCAGCGAGACCAGCACGGCCAGCTTGCATGCGGCGTCGAACCCCGAAATGTCGGCCTGGGGATCCGCCTCGGCGTACCCGCGGAGTTGGGCCTGCGTGAGTGCCTGGGCCAGGGTGGTCGAGGACGACTCTGTCATCTCGGTCAGGATGAAGTTGGTGGTGCCGTTGAGGATGCCCATCAGCCCCACCACCCGGTCCGACGCAAGCGACTCCCTGATGGGCCGGATGATGGGAATGGCTCCACCCACCGCCGCCTCGAAAAGCAGCGGCACTCCCCGCTCTGCGGCAAGCTGCAGGAGCTTCGGCCCATGCCGGGCCATGACCAGCTTGTTGGCCGTCACCACAGGTTTCCCGGAGGCGATGGCGTGGCGGATGGCGGAAAACGCAGGCTCTTCGCCGCCCATGACCTCAACGACCACGTCCACGTCGCCCTGCTCCACCACTTCGAGCGGGTCGGCGTGGACGTCCACTCCGTGCGGGAGGATCGGCCGGGGCTTCGAAGGGTGCCGGACGGCCACCCGGCGCAGCACGATGGGACGGCCCGTCCGGGAGACGATGCGCGTGGCGTCGCGTTCCAGGGCCCTGGCAACAGCCTGCCCCACGGTGCCGAAGCCCAGCATACCTACCCGCAGCGTCTCGTTCAACGTAAGAGCCTCCGTCTCGCCGGGATCGGACCCGCGCTTTTGGGTGCCATTATAGATCGCCACGAACGCACAAAACAGAAGGGATGCCCCGCTTGGAGAGGCACCCCTTCTGAACCTCGCGAGCCCTTAGCGGCCCCGCGTCAGCGGGCCACCGCGTCCTTCAGCGCCTTGCCGGCCTTGAACGCGGGCACCTGGCGGGCGCCGATCTGGATCTCCTTGCCCGTCTGCGGGTTGCGGCCCTTGCGGGCGGCCCGCTTGCGGACCTCGAAGCTCCCGAAGCCAACGAGCTGAACCCTCTGCCCCTGTGCCAGCGCCTCGGTGATCGCCTCAAAGACTGCATCCAGTGCGCGCCCGGAGTCCTTCTTGGTGAGCCCGGTCTTATCCGCGATCCTGTCAATCAGCTCGGCCTTGGTCAAAACTGCTCATCTCCTTTCGCCCTTCCGGCTAGACTGCTCAAGGTCTTCCCGCGATGGCTTCCGGAAACGCCGTCAAGCACGCTGTAGCTTATCCGCGCGCGGATCCGCGTATTCGGCGCGCCCGCCAGCGCTCGCCCCTTCGGCAATCGCGGACTGGAAATTGCTCCGGGGCGCTGTTTCGCTACTCGTCGGGATCCTCCTGCTGAAGTTCGACTGTTCCGCGTAAAATCTGGCCTCACAAAATGATACAGATGAGGCCGCCGCTTCCCTCGTTGATGATGCGGGTCAGCGTCTCCTGCAGCTTCTGCTGGGCGTTCTCGGGCAGGCGGTGCAGCTTGCTCTGGATGCCCTCCCGCACCAGGTCCTGCAGCGACCTGCCCAGGAACTCCGACTGCCACATCTTCTCGGGGTTCTCGTCGAACAGGCTCGACAGGTACCGCGCGAACTCCTCGCCCTGGCGTTCCGTTCCCACGAACGGCGTCACCTCCGTAGTGACGTCCGCCCGCACCATGTGAATGGTGGGCGCGCTCGCCTTGAGCCGCACCCCGAACCGGTGGCCCTGCCGGATGAGTTCCGGTTCCTGGAAGGAGATCTCCTCCTTGCGGGGCGTGACGACGCCGTAGCCCGTGGCCCGCACCTGCGCCAGCGCCTCGCTGAGGTAGTCGAACTCCTGCTTGGCCCGCACCAGCTCCTGCACCAGGCGGATGAGGTGGTGGTCGCCGTCGATCTCCGCTCCCGTGATCTCCCTCAGCACCTGGTAGAAGAGCGACGCGGGCGTCTGCACCTCCGCCGTGGCGCAGCCGGTGCCCAGGTCCATCTCTGCCAGGATGGCCGAGGCTACCAGCTCATGCTCGCCCAGCCTCCGGACGGCGGTCTGCACGTCCCGCACCCGCTGCACGGACTGCAGGTGATCCTGCACCGCCTCAAACAGCCGCTGCCGCACCCAGTGATCCTCGTTCAGTTCCTGCACCCAGCGGGGCACGCAGATGCCCACCTCCCGCACGGGGAACTCCCAGAGCAGTTCCTGCAGGATGGCGAGCAGTTCGTCGTGGGTCATGCGAAGGGCGTCTACCGGCAGCACCGGCACCCCGTAGCGGTCGCGAAGGGTGGCTGCAAGCTGCTGAGTCGACGGGTCGGCGGGGTGGATTGAATTCAACAGCACGAGGTAGGGCTTGCCCAGTTCCCGGAGTTCACCGATGACCCGCTCCTCGGCAGGGACGTACGCCTCGCGGGGGATGTCGGTGATGCTGCCATCGGTGACGACCACGAGCCCGATGGTGGAGTGCTCCGTGATGACCCGGCGGGTGCCGATCTCGGCGGCCTGCTCGAAGGGGATCTCCTCTTCGAACCAGGGCGTGCGCACCATGCGCGCCCGGCCGTCCTCTTCGTAGCCGAGGGCGCCCCGAACCGTGTAGCCGACGCAGTCCACCACCCGCACCTTGACGCGGATGGGCTCCTGCAGCACCACCTCGACGGGCTCGTCCGGGACGAAGTCCGGCTGGGTCGTCATGATGGTCCGGCCGGCGCCGCTCTGGGGGAGCTGGTCGCGTGTCCGGCTGGTCTGGTCCGGGTCGTGGATGGCAGGCAGCACCAGGAGTTCCATGAACCGCCGGATGAACGTGGACTTGCCGGTACGCACCGGCCCTACGACCCCGATGTAGATGCATCCTCCCGTACGCTCGGCCATGTCTCGGAAGACGTCAAAGCGCTCCACACGAGACCACGCTCCTCTGTTGAGCGGCCCCGGCTGGACGCATGGGATTCGCCGGGCACCTTGCGCTATCGGCTGTTACATGGTATGGGCCAGGCTGTGGAGGTATGACGATATGAGGGGAAGGATTCTCAGCGGGTGACGGGGCGGCGCGCGGGGACCTGCACCCA
The DNA here is from genome assembly GCA_040754675.1 of Bacillota bacterium. Lineage (NCBI taxonomy): Bacteria > Bacillati > Bacillota > Bacillota bacterium. The sequence goes on along the minus strand of JBFMCJ010000011.1, from coordinate 2,710 downwards.
ACGCACGGGGGTTCCCGTCAGGTCGAAGCGCTCACGTAGCCGGTTTTCGAGGTAGCGGAGGTAGCCTTCGGGAAGCTCCCCGGCGCCGCGCAGGCGCAGGGCGAACGTGGGCGGGGAAGTGCCCACCTGGCTTACGCTGGCGATGCGCACCCCCCGGCGGCCCCTGGCCGGCGGCGGGTGCGTGGCTTGGGCCTCGCTGACGGCGGCCTCGAGGGCTTCCGGGTCCAGCCTCAGGGCACGGCGGGCGGCGGCCTGCAGCGCGCCGTCCACCAGGGCCGCCACGTTCCAGCCCCGCAGGGCGGAGATGAAGTAGACGGGGGCCCAGTCGAGCCGTGCCGCTGCGTGCCGCACGGCCGGGACGTACGCGTCCACCCGGTCGCCGGGCCGGCCGACCAGGTCCCACTTGTTGACGGCCAGCACCACGGCCAGGCCGAGCGATGCGGCCCGCCCTGCGAGGCGCGACTCCTGGAAGGTGACCCCCTCCGATGCATCGATGACGACCACGGCAACGTCGGCACGGCGCATGGCGGCCAGCGCCCGGCTCACCGCAAGCTGCTCCACGTCGCCGGCTCCAGGGCGCGCCTTGCGCCGGATCCCAGCGGTGTCGACCAGGGTGATGGGCCGCCCCCTAAACTCCAGCGAAACGTCCACAGCGTCCCGAGTGGTGCCGGCCTGCTCGTAAACGGCGACACGCTGCTCCCCCACGATGGCGTTGACCAGCGCCGACTTGCCCACGTTGGGCCGGCCGATGATCGCGATTCGCACGCCGGCGGTGCCGTCCTCAGGCGCCCCGGCCGGGTCCCTCGCCGATCCGGGAGCGTCCGCCTGCGGCTGCGCCACGAACTCGAGGCGCTCCACGATGCGGTCCATGAGGTCCCCGACGTTGCGGCCGTTGGCCGCCGAGACCGGGATGACCTCCCCGAGGCCCAGGGCCGCGAACTCGTGGACGGCGGGTTCGAGGGCGGGCGCATCCACCTTGTTGGCGACGAGAAGGCAGGGTTTGTCGAGAGTTCGCAGCCACCCGGCCAGCTCGCGATCGGACGGCAGCAGCCCGTCGCGGGCGTCCACCACGAAGAGGATGAGAGCAGCTTCCCTGAGCGCGGCCGCCGCCTGGGACCAGATGGCGCCACTGACGCCGTCCCCGGGGCGCGCTTGCAACAGGCCACCGGTGTCGATGACCTGGAAGGTGCGGCCCCTCCACCGGGCCGGCGCCACCAGGCGGTCCCGGGTGACGCCCGGCTGGGGGTGCACGATGGCCACCCGCCGGCCCGCCAGGCGGTTGAAGAGGGTGGACTTGCCGACGTTGGGCCGCCCGACGATGGCTACCTTGGCGATCACAACTCTTCAGGGATGCTCTGCGCTGCCGGACCGGCAGCGGGCGCGCGTCTCCCTCACCAGCGCCGCGATTTGGGGGTAGGCCCTTCTCGTTCCCCAGATTACCAGAGGCCGGCCGACTCTGACCAGCCCGAGGCGCCGGGAGAGGTACCCTCCGATTCGCATCCAGGCGTTGACGCACGGCAGGGTATCGACGAGCAGGATCTCCCTGGCTTCCCCGCCCGCCAGCCTGTACCCGGTCGTCAGAGCGTTTTGCGCCAGAGTGTGGTGCGGCCCGTGCCCCATGACGAAGACCTGGTGGCCGTCCGCGTCCTGCCCGACCGGAAGCAGCTCACCCCACCGGTTGGCCGGGGTTTTGTCGAAGTACGGGGCTGAGGCGATGGCACGCCCGTCCGGCACCCGCCCGTCGTCGGGGAGCAGCCCCACGTGGATGGCCGCGGCCACCGGCGACGAATGCGCCCCGCCGAAGCAGTGGTAGACGATGTACATCTCCCCAAAAGAGGCCTCCGTCTGTTTGCCCGCCTAATGGCGCATGATGATGAGCGTTCCAGGCGATACCTCGTGGGCGCTGGCCAGGGCGACCCGGCTCAGGTACAGAGCGATGCGTTCCAGCTCCTCGCCGTCCCTGGCGTAAAACACGGGCGCCCCCTCGGCCCGGTAGTCGGCCTGGGTGGTCACGATGGCCAGGATCCACTCGCTGGCCCGGATCCGCACGTCGCCCAACAGCGCCTCACCCCCCTCCCGGCCTGCCGCCTCGGTCGCGCAGCGATCGGGGCAGCACGCCGTCCGGACGCTCCCGGTACCCCGTGAGCCGGATGCTGGCCTCCAGGACGGGCGCGTTGCGGATGGCGCTCGCTATCTCGTCGAAACTGGCGACCTGTGGCAGGATCACCACGATCACCGCGTCCTTCTGCACGTGGCGACGGGCCACCGGAGCGAACTCGGGTTCGTCGACGTCCATGAACACCCCGACCCGGGAGACCACGTCGTGCACGATGGCCTGCCGCTGTCCCGGGCTTGCCAGCGTGGCGGCAGCCGCCTCGTCCTTGGGTTCGATGACGGCCGCGAAGGCCTGCCTCAGGTACACCTCTCGCGCCTGGGAACGCCCTACGTTCAGGAGAACTGCCCCCTCGACCGTCAAAAGCGGGCCGTCGAACTCGATGCGCGCCGGCCGGACGCTGGCGATGTCGCCGACCTTGGGCCCCCAGGCGCTGCGCCCGATGGTCACCAGGGCGGCCCCCGCCATCGCCGCGGTGATGAGGAGCGCCCCTCCGGCCGGCGGGCGCGTCAACGTCAGGACGGTGCTGACCAGGAGCGCCACCAGCATGGCAAGGTAATTGCGCGCTTCGAAGACCCGGGCGATTCCCTCGATGTA